>JANMPY010000457.1:0-3069 GCA_031370095.1 Betaproteobacteria bacterium | reverse complement strand
GGCTGTCTCGTCAATGGTGCGGGCCTCGCGATGGCGACGATGGACGTGATCAAGCTCTATGGCGGCTCGCCGGCAAATTTCCTCGATGTTGGCGGTGGTGCCACGGCCGAGAAAGTGACCGAAGCATTCAAGATCATGTTGAAAAACCCGAATCTGAAAGCGATCCTCGTCAATATTTTTGGCGGCATCATGAAATGCGACGTGATCGCCAACGGCGTGATCACGGCTGCGCGTGAAGTGAAATTAACCGTGCCGCTGGTGGTGCGCATGAAAGGCACCAACGAAGAGCTCGGCAGAAAATTGTTGGCTGATTCCGGCCTGCCGATTATTTCGGCAAACAACATGGCTGAGGCGGCAGAACGGGTGGTCGCTGCTGCCGCAAAATTCAAAGCAGGAAAATAATCATGTCGATCCTCATCAATAAAAACACCAAAGTCATCACCCAAGGCATCACCGGCAAGACCGGCATGTTCCACACCAAGATGTGCAAGGAATACGCCAATGGCGCGAATTGCTTTGTGGCGGGCGTAACGCCGAAGAAAGGTGGCCAGAGTTACGAAGGCATTCCCATTTTTGAAACCGTTGCCGAGGCCGTAAAGCAGACCGGTGCGACCACTTCTGTGATCTACGTGCCGCCACCTTTTGCCGCCGCGGCAATCGATGAAGCCGTCGACGCCGGATTGGAATTGGTTATCTGCATCACCGAAGGCATTCCAGTGCGCGACATGATTCGCACAAGACAAAAAATGCTCGGCAAGTCGACGATCCTGATCGGCCCGAATTGCCCTGGCGTGATTACGCCGGACGAAATTAAAATCGGCATCATGCCCGGCCACATTCATAAAAAAGGCCGTATCGGCGTCGTCTCGCGTTCCGGCACATTGACGTATGAAGCGGTCGGCCAGTTGATGGATCTGGGCCTCGGTCAATCCACCTGCGTCGGTATTGGTGGTGATCCCGTCAATGGATTGAAGCACATTGATGTCATGAAATTGTTCAACGACGATCCTGAAACCGATGCGGTGATCATGGTTGGTGAAATCGGCGGTGACGCCGAAGAAACCTGCGCGCGCTGGATGAAAGAGCACATGAAAAAGCCCGTCATCGGTTTCATCGCAGGCGTGACCGCGCCGCCGGGTAAACGCATGGGTCATGCGGGTGCGATCATTTCCGGCGGCAAGGGAACCGCGCAGGAGAAACTCGCCGTGATGGAAGAGTGCGGAATTAAAGTGACGAAGAATCCGGCGGACATGGGGCGCTTGTTGAAGTCGGTGCTTTAGTTCTTTAAATTATTTCTGCGAAAAAAAGCGTGTTCACGGCGCAATACTTCCCCCTTTGAAAAAGGGGGGCCGAGGGGGATTGAAAATGGTTGCGATCTTGCGACGACCAACAATCCCCACGCTCCCCTTTGCAAAGGGGGGATATAACAGCAACTCCGGAGCCCAATTTGACCTCTCCCTACCCCCACCTCCTTTCCCCCCTTGATCTCGGCTTTACCACTCTCAAAAACCGTGTCCTGATGGGCTCGATGCATACGGGGCTCGAAGATAAAGTAAAAGACTTCCCGAAGCTCGCCGCTTATTTTGCCGAACGCGCGCGCGGCGGCGTGGGGCTGATGGTGACCGGCGGATTCGCGCCGAATATTGAGGGCTGGCTATCACCATTCGGATCGCGCCTTGCGTCCACCAGTGCCGCGCGCAGCCATAAAATCATCACCGACGCGGTTCACGCTGACGGCGGCAAGATCGCGTTGCAGATTTTGCACGCGGGTCGCTACGGTTACAGCCCATTCTCGGTCGCGCCGTCGCGCATCAAATCGCCAATCACGCCATTCACACCGCGCGCACTCTCCGCGAGCGGTATCGAGCGGCAAATCAAGTGCTTCGTGCGGGCGGGCAAGCTCGCACGCGAGGGCGGCTACGATGGCGTCGAGGTGATGGGCTCGGAAGGCTATTTCATCAACGAATTTTTGGTCGCGCACACCAACCAGCGCACCGATGAATGGGGCGGCAGCTATGAAAATCGCATGCGCCTGCCGGTCGAGATCGTCACGCGCATGCGCGAGGCCGTCGGCAAGGATTTCATCATCATCTATCGTTTGTCGATGCTCGATTTAATTCCCGATGGGCAATCGTGGGATGAGGTGGTGATGCTTGCCAAAGCCATCGAGACAGCCGGCGCGACGATGATCAATACCGGCATCGGCTGGCATGAAGCGCGCGTGCCGACCATCGCGACCTCGGTGCCGCGCGGCGCGTTCGCGTGGGTGACCAAGAAACTTAAATCCGAGATCAGCATTCCACTTGTCACGACCAATCGCATCAATGCGCCCGATGTCGCTGAAAAAATTATCGCGGATGGAAGTGCTGACATGGTGTCGATGGCACGACCGCTGTTGGCCGATCCTGAATTTGTCATCAAGGCGGCGAGCGGTCGCAGTGACGAAATCAACACCTGCATCGGCTGCAATCAGGCCTGCCTCGATCACGTGTTCAAACAAAAACGCGCATCGTGCCTGGTCAATCCACGTGCGTGTCATGAAACCGAATTGGTCTATCTGCCAACGACAAAACAAAAACGCATCGCAGTCGTTGGTGCCGGTCCTGCGGGACTCGCGTGCGCGACGGTGCTCGCCGAGCGTGGGCACACGGTGGATTTATTCGACGCCGCATCTGAAATCGGTGGGCAATTCAACATGGCTAAACAGATTCCCGGCAAGGAAGAATTTTTTGAGACGCTGCGATACTTTAATCGCCGCATCGAAGTCACCGGTGTACGCCTGCATCTGAACCAGCGCGCCACCGCAGAAATGTTGGCCGCAGGCAATTACGACGACGTGATACTCGCCACCGGCGTCACGCCGCGCGAGACGAAAATTCCTGGCCAGGATTTGCCGCACGTGCTCTCCTACATTGATGTGTTGCTGCACAAGAAGCCGGTCGGCAAACGCGTCGCCGTGGTCGGCGCAGGTGGCATCGGATTTGATGTCTCCGAATATCTGGTGGACGAAGGCCATTCACCCGCGCTCGACACCGCGATGTGGATGAAAGAGTGGGGCGTTGGCGACCC
>JANMPY010000451.1:0-7928 GCA_031370095.1 Betaproteobacteria bacterium | reverse complement strand
AGGCGAGCTCGCCGAGAAACTGGCGAATGTTGGCGGGATAGTGACGCTTGTCGTGCATGTCACGCCAGACATCGGTGAGGCGCACCACCTGCCCGCGAATGTCGAGGTTGTCGAGCGTGAAGCGGCGGCTGTAGTTGTGTTGGCGGTCGTTGGCGTTGGCGGTCATTGCCGAATTTTAGCAATTTTCGTACACGTGAATAACGATTCGCAGTAGCCGATAGTGAGGTCGCCCGTCATTTGTAAGAAAATCCTCCGGGCTGCGACCAAGCTGCATGGTTCGCATTGGTGCAGTTATTTTCCCTTCATTGGAGTCGCTATGGTTACGCATAATTTCAACTCCAGCCGTCTGTCGCAGGTATGCGTCGCTGCGCTCATCAATAGCGCTGTGCTAAACGTCATGGCCGGCGAATTCAATGAGACCGACGGCGTGGCCATCAGTGGGTTCGACGCGGTCGCCTACGTGAACGAGCAGAAAGCCGTGCGGGGTAGCGCCGAATTTAGCAGCGCCTACAAAGGCGCAAGCTTTCATTTCAAAAGCGCCGCCAATCGTGACGCCTTCATCGCAAACCCCGAAAAATTCGCGCCGCAGTACGGCGGCTATTGTGCCTACGGCGTGTCGCGTGGTTACAAAGCGGCGACAACCGCCGATGCGTTTAGCGTCATCGACGGCAAGCTCTACCTGAACTACAACGCGGAAGTCAAAACGTTGTGGGCCAAGGATGTGCCGGGATATATTGTCAAGGCGGACGCGCATTGGCCAACGGTTGCGAAGACGACCAAGGTAAATCGTTAAGCGGTGTTTCAGAAAATTATTTTTCAGCCAACGGCAGCTTCATGATGAGCTCACCCTCGTCCACTTCGCCGGTTCGGCTAAAACCGAAGCGCGTGTAAAAACCTTCAGGATTATTTTCTTTGGGCACGAAAGACAGCAGCATGTTCGCCGCATCCGGTCGCGTCGATGCGTGCGCAATCAGCAAGCGCAACGCCTGCGCGCCGAAGCCGTATTTTTGATAGCGCGCATCGATCATGAATCGCCACAACGCAACGTAAGGTTTACCGTCATACAGCTCTGCGTCCACGCCATCGACTTGCGACCAATCTTCGAGCATGGCAAATCCCACTGGCGTCTCGTCGGCAATAATGCCGCGAAACCACGCCTCTTTGTGGAAATACGCTTGCGCGATGGAAACTGCATTCGGTGCCACCAACCCATCCTGCCCGGGCCCCACTTCCATGCGACAAAAATCACGCACGCTGTCTTTGGTGATTTCGCGAAGCGTGACGATGGAGGATTTGGAAAGTGCGGGAAGGGATGAATTCATGCGAGAAATTGTAGCGCGCATTTGATCGATTTGCTGCGCTAACTTCGGCGACAATACTCGTCGTGAAATCAAAAAATAATGTTGGCGTTACTTCGCCCGACGCTTCGTCTTGGGTTCTGTATCTGCTCGAATGCGAGAACGGCACTTACTACGCAGGCATCACCACCGATCTTGAGCGGCGTTTTGCGGAACATGTATTCGGCATTGGCGCGCGCTATACCCGCGCCAATCCGCCTAAGCGCGTTGTTGCGGTAAAAGAATTTGCGGATCGCGCCAGTGCGTCGCGGGCGGAGGCTAAGGTAAAGAAATTACCCCGGGCTGATAAGCTGCCTTTCTTCAGTGGTTAGTCGGCAAAAACGCAAAGAACGAGCATTGGCGCGGCTTTCCGGGCATTACTTCAGCGACAATCAGTCTGCTATTGATCCCCGCTGTTGCTGGTTGGCTTGCAGCATCGCCGCCATTTTTTGATGGATCAAATTGATCGCTTTCAGTGGCCGCAACATCACTTTGAATTCGACAATCCTGCCGTCGTCGTCCCACGTGATCATGTCCACGCCATTCACGCTGATGCCGTCAATCTCCACCTGAAACTCCAGCACCGCGTGCCGACTGCTGACAGTCTCACGGACATAGCGAAAAGAGGCGTTAAAGAAAACGCCGAAAGCCGCCGCGAGATATTGCGTCGTCACCGCCTTGCCGACTTGTGGCGTGTGCAGAATAGGCGAGTGAAAAACGACGCTGTCAGCGAGCAACGCGTCAAGGCCGTTCACATTTCGGTCTGCGACCAGTTGATGCCAGCGGGTGAGTGTGTTGATTGTCATGAAAATCCATCTGAGGTTGAACCGCAGTGCAGGTGACCGAGCCAGATATTTCAGGCATCAATTTCTTTTGGTTTCCGCGTGTCTGGGAACAATGGCATTATGCGACCACGATGTGATGAGGAAAGGCCCTGAGCGAAGAGCTTCGGTATTTGAGTTCATTTCTGTGTCCTTAGCGTCATCTTTGCTCTTTATGATTTTGCTCCCGTGCCGCCAGCGGGCCTGTGGTCTGCAATCTTGCCCGCGAAGACGGCCATTTCAACCAACCAAATGGCCAGATCAGAGATCAGAAGTTCTTGCCCTCCAATGCGCAGTCTGTCCACAGTCTTGACCGTTTGCCCGGAATCCGTTGGATGTGGTTCTTCTGGGCCGTCTGGCCGTAAGGTGAAGGTCTGTGTCGGTTCGATCTTCCCGTTGATAATGTGATCCTCCAGATGCTGCACCTCGTTTCGTAAATTGCTAAGCCGCTCATAAATTTGATCGGCTACGAATCGCGGCCTCACCACGTTAAGTGCCATCCGCAGTTCCTCAGGGAGGCTCTCATGTCGGCGTAAGCGGCGAAAGCACCGAACCGCTCGACTCATATCTGATACGCAGGCCTCATATCGAGAAATTGCTAGGTGCATGATGCCAAGTGGAAAACCGCTGTCCGCCCAAAACTCGAAAACTGCTTCTCGGGCCTGTCGATAGTCAATCAGAGCGGATTCGACCAGACGAACAAAAGTGGTTGAGAGCGCGTTGACTTGAGGATCACCCGTTACCGATCCGATGAACATCCGATTCAGCCAAAAGTGAGGAACACCTTTCGGAAAGTCCTCAATCGCCGGAATGCTAATTACGATATGCACAGTGGCGACTCTTAGCTATTTGGGAACAGACCACGATTTCTTGTTTGCCACAACGAGCTTTATGTTCTGCAACTTTGCCCGGCGCTTGATCTCGCGAATGGCTTTTCCCATTGCGGCGCGAAGTTCCGGCTCGGTAGGATTACCTACTTCTCGCCTGTCTTTGCGAGCTTCTGTAGTCTTTGCCATTTTTGTTCCTCAACGAGGTTTTCAATTGCTCCGCGCCCGTGCGCAACAAGCGTAGGCGTCTTCAGTTCTGCATTGTCGTACACAAACCATTCATCGACAACCTTGCGATAGCGAAACATCAGATTGTCCAGCGAGCGATAGAAACGCCGATCAATGACACTATCCGGAATGGAATGACCGCCCTCTTTGACTCGTCTTGCAACGCGGCGCTTGGCCAGCTGCGCAGATGGCAGTGCGACGTACAGCAACGAAACAAAATAGCCCGACATCTGCGCGCGTTCGATCAATCGAGTGAAGGACTTGCTCGCCAAGGTTGTCTCAAAAGCGAAACTGCTGTGGTTTTTCAAAAGTACATCTATGCGCCGCAACATGATACGACCCGCTTCAAACGCCACCGCGTCTGGTGCGAATGCGGAAAGCCCTACGGCGATAGAATCTGCATTCACAAATTCGTCAATCAGGTATTTCTCGGTGAGCAGGTATTTCGCGATGGTGGATTTCCCGGCCCCGTTCGGCCCTGCAAGAATGACGATACGCGGTTTGGGCATTGAGAATTGGGACTACTCTACCGTTACACTCTTCGCCAAATTCCGCGGCTTATCCACATCCGTCCCCTTCATCAGCGCAGCATGATACGCAAGCAATTGCACGGGAATAGCATGCACGATCGGCGAGAGCTGGCCGGCGTGACGCGGGGCGCGGATAACGTGCACGCCCTCAGACTCGGTGAAGTTGCTATCGAGATCGGTAAAGACGAATAGCTCGCCGCCGCGTGCGCGCACTTCCTGCATATTCGATTTCACTTTTTCCAGAATCGCGTCGTTGGGTGCGATCACGACTACCGGCATCTCTGAGTCCACCAGTGCGAGCGGGCCGTGTTTCAATTCCCCTGCCGGATAGGCTTCAGCGTGAATGTAGGAAATTTCTTTCAGCTTCAATGCGCCTTCGAGCGCGATGGGGTAGTGCAGGCCGCGACCGAGAAACAGGGCGTGATGTTTTTCGGCAAACATTTGCGCCCACGCCTGTATTTGCGGCTCGAGATTCAGCGCATGTTGCACGCTGCCGGGTACGTAGCGCAACTGTTCGAGGTAATCGGCTTCCTGCTTTGCGCTGAGGCGTCCGTGGGCCTTCGCGAGTGTAAGCGCCAGGGTGAATAGCGCGATCAACTGCGTGGTGAAAGCTTTGGTGGAGGCGACGCCGATTTCCTTGCCGGCGCGCGTGTAAAACACCAGCTTGGAGGCGCGTGGAATGGCGCTCTCGCGAACGTTGCAGATCGAGAGGGTGTTGGTGTGGCCGAGTTCTTTGGCGCGCTTTAAGGCTTCCATGGTGTCCAGCGTTTCGCCGGATTGGGAAATGGTGACGATGAGTTGCTTGGGGTTCGGGATCGAATCGCGATAGCGGTATTCGTGGCCCAATTCGACGTTGCAGGGAATACCCGCGATGGTTTCGATCCACTGTTTGCCGACCATGCTGGCGTAGGAGCTGGTGCCGGAGGCGAGAATGAGGACGGCTTCGGTTTCTTTGAAAATTTCTTTGGCACCTTCACTAAACAGAGCGCTTTTTACACCGACGGCAAGCAGCGCTTCGAGCGTGTCGGAAATCGCGCGCGGCTGCTCGTGGATTTCTTTTTGCATGAAATGCTTGTACGGACCCAGCTCGGTTTCATCGGCCGATAAATCAGACGTGTGAATGTCGCGATTGACTTTGTTGCCTTCGCGGTCCACTACATTGATGCCTTTACGGCTGAGCTCGGCGACGTCACCTTCTTCGAGATACATCACGCGGCGGGTGACCGGAAGAATCGCAGAAACATCGGAAGCAATAAAATTTTCATGTTTATCGGCGTCACCCACGCCAATCAGCAACGGACAGCCAACACGCGCGCAGATCATCACGTCCGGCGCGCCAACCGCTACAACACCAATCGCATAGGCACCGTGCAAATCACGCGCGGCAGCTTGCGTGGCCGCGAATAAATTCTTGGTTGACTTGAAATAATGATGGATGAGATGTGCGATAACTTCGGTATCGGTTTGCGACTCGAACGTGTATCCGAGCGCCTTCAACCGCTCGCGTTGCGCTTCGTGATTTTCGATAATGCCGTTATGCACGACAGCGATTTCGTCATTGGACACATGCGGATGCGCGTTAGGCTCAGTGACGCCGCCGTGCGTGGCCCAGCGGGTGTGGCCAATGCCCAGAATGCCGGTGAGATTTTCAGCGGCAATTCCCGCTTCCATTTCCGCAACACGGCCGACGCGGCGGACGCGGCTGATGGCGTCATTGCCCGCGTTAAGCACAGCGATGCCGGCAGAGTCATAGCCGCGATATTCGAGGCGCTTCAGGCCCTCGGTAAGGATGGGAACGATGTTGCGATTAGAAATTGCACCGACGATACCGCACATGGGTTGCTCCGTTACTGGGGACTGATGGGACGTGACGAGTGACGAACAGACTACATTGTGCCTTTGTCGCCCGTCACCTGTCACTCGTCAGGTTTTCTTTTGCGGGCGTTTCCAGCCTGCTTTGTTTACCTGAGTTTTATCATTCAGGGTGAGACCGCCTGGCGGCACATCTTTCCACACCGTTGTACCAGCGCCAATATCGGCACCTTTGCCGATCGTGACCGGTGCCACCAATTGCACGTCGGAGCCGATGTGTACGTTGTCTTCGATCACGGTGCGGTGCTTGTGGGCCCCGTCGTAGTTGCAGGTGATGGTACCGGCGCCGATGTTCACGTTCTTGCCGACGGTGGTGTCGCCGATGTAGGTGAGGTGATTCGCTTTTGATCCGGCACCGAATTCGCTCGCCTTGACTTCGACAAAATTACCGATGTGTACGTCATTGGCAAGCGTCGTACCTGGCCGGATGCGGGCGTAGGGACCGATGCGGGCGTTGTCGCCGATGGTGGCTTCGTCAATGAATGAGAAGGGCAGTACTTCGGTATTAATGCCGAGTGTGCAGTTACGCAGGATGCAGTTCGCGCCGATTTTTACGTTTGCGCCGAGAGTTACCTGGCCTTCGAATATACAATTAACGTCGATAAAAACATCGTTATTTTTGCCGTCCCCGCACACAAGTTCGCCGCGTACATCGATGCGCGCGGGATCGGTGAGCGTGACGCCATCGATCATGAGACGCCTGGCGATTTCCATCTGGTGCGTGCGTTCCAATGCAGCGAGTTGGTCTTTGCTGTTGATCCCGGTGACTTCCCATTCGTCGTTCGGGGAAAATGTTTCAACACTGATGCCGTCTTTGACCGCCATCGCGAGAATATCGGTTAAGTAATATTCACCCTGCGCATTTGTGTTGCCCAATGTCGGTAACCACTTGGCGAGCAACGCGGTGGAGCAGGCGAGAAAGCCGGTATTAATCTCGGTGATTTTTTTCTGCGCGTCGGTCGCATCTTTTTGTTCGACGATGGATAGCACTTTACCTGCGGCGTCTCTCACGATGCGCCCAAGCCCATGCGGATTCGCCACCTGCATGGTGAGCCAGGCGAGCTTCCCGTTTTGCGCGGGCGCAATCAGGGCTTTGAGCGTGTCGGCGCGTATCAATGGCACATCGCCATACAAAATGAGCGTGACGCCTTCGACAGGCAACTGCGGCAGCGCCTGAAGCACGGCGTGCCCGGTGCCTAGCTGTGGCTCCTGTTTGGCCCACGCAATATCCGTATCGACAATTGATGCGCGTACGATGTCACCGCCGTGGCCGAAGACCACGCAAATTTTTTGCGGCGTCAATTGGCGCGCAGCTGCGATCACGTGGGCGAGCATCGGCTGGCCGGCGATTGGTTGCAGGACTTTGGGGAGTACGGATTTCATGCGCTTGCCTTGACCGGCAGCGAGAATGACGACTGAGACATTGAGTGGTAATGCTGTTTTCGTAGGCTGGCTCATCGCGTCATTATCCAATATCTACTGCGGACATTGCGAGACCTGAGTCGTTGGTCGCGTCGGCGTCGCACCGAATTTTCGACGACCTGTGCGTAGGACGGCGGGTCGACGAGGCAGAAATTGCAGTCGGCCAAAATGAAAAGTACGAAAAAAAAGGCAGCGGGGAGTAATCCGCTGCCTGTATTGTGTTGCGCCTCTAAACCGTTACGGTAGAAAGATTATAACCGAACTTATTATCTTTTGCGTAATTTTTGTATGGATTGCAACTGTGCTGCCAGCTGGGCAAGCTCTGCGACAACAAGTGCCCGATCCTGGCCGCTTGCGCGGTTAGCGAGTGCTTCCTCCGCAGCTTGTTTTGCCACCATAACTTTGGCTTCATCGAGGTCGTGGGCGCGAATGGAAGTGTCGGCGAGGATGGTCACCGCCTTCGGCTGAACCTCCAAAATACCGCCCGAAACGTAGATCACTTCCTCTTCATCTTTACCAACGAGCTTGACCTTAACCGTGCCGGGTTTGATCCGCGTAAGGAGTGGCGCATGCTGCGGCAGGATGCCGAGCTCACCCGTTTCACCGGGCGCGACCACCCTTTCGGCTTCGCCCGAAAAGATCGCGTGCTCGGCGGAAACGATATTTACTTGAAGTGTATGTGCCATTGTCTTGTTGCCGGTTACTGCATTGTCTTGGCTTTTTCGAACGCCTCGTCGATGCCGCCGACCATGTAGAAGGCCTGTTCGGGCAACGCATCGCACTCACCGTCGACGATCATTTTGAAGCCACGAATGGTCTCTTTAAGCGATACATACTTGCCCGGCGAGCCTGTGAATACCTCGGCCACATGGAATGGCTGCGACAGGAAAC
>JANMPY010000430.1:0-11067 GCA_031370095.1 Betaproteobacteria bacterium | reverse complement strand
GTTCGGTAATTTTTTTAGCTGGCGCGGGTTTGGTGTGCAGTTTTAGCATTGCACCTTCCATGTCACCTTCGGCAATCATCGGCCACGCCGCATTGGCGCGCCAGATCGCGTCTTCAATGGCGAGTGCGTCATTTTTATCGGGCCGATGCAATACGTAATCGACCACTTCGTCGCGCGACATATCGCCACCGAGCTTCGCCGCCATGTCGCGCGGGTGACCAATGCCAATGCGCAAGCGCCAGAAGTCACGCGTGCCGACATGCGACACAATATCCTTCACGCCATTGCTGCCCGCCGCGCCACCGATTTTCATTTTCAGCCCGCCGGGTGGCAGATCCATTTCGTCGTGCGCGACCAAAATTTCGGCAGGCGTGATTTGGTAAAACTTGCACAACGCACCCACCGCCTGGCCAGATTTATTCATGAACGTTATCGGCTTTAACAGCCATACGCCGCCGGCCTTCGCGACTTCGCCGTGAAATTTGGATTCTTTTTTGAATGCCGCGCCCAGATCGCGCGCCAGCGCATCCACCCACCAAAAGCCGGCGTTGTGGCGCGTGTGCTCGTATTCGCGACCGGGATTACCGAGGCCGACGACGAGCTTGATGGGGCTATTGATAGGGAACGTCCTTTACCAGCGCCTCCTTCCCCCGTGAAAACGGGAGAAGGCCGGGATGGGGGGATCGCCGCAACTGGCATCGCCCCGATCCCAACCTTCCCCCGTCGCCGGGGGAAGGAGCCAGCCGGATAAGTGGCGACGCGAAAGCATAGATGAAACGAAATGGCATGTAATTTAGTCGGCAAAAATAAAAATGCCCGCAATCGGTGATCGCGGGCATTCGAATATACAACGCGACAATGCAGCGGATTATTTCTTGTCTTTTCCGCCGGCCTTGTCGTCTTTCTTCGGAGCCTCCTCCTCTTTTACCTTTTGATTCGCGGCCGGCACGTCGGCTGCTGCTACCACTGGTGCTGCATCTTCTTCGGCGGCAACTGCGCGCGGAATAATGATGGTGGCAACCGACTGGTCGTCGCCTTTGTTCAGCGCAACTGATTCTACGCCTGCTGGCATTTGCAGGTTTGAAAGATGTAGCGAGTGACCCGCGGCGAGGTCTTTCAAATCGACTTCGATAAAGCTCGGCAAATCTTTCGGCAGGCAGGAAATCAGCAACTCGTTGATGATGTGCGAGACGATGCCGCTGGAGACTTTGACGCCCGGTGCAATATCGGCGTTGATAAAGTGCAGCGGCACTTTCATGTGGATCTTCTTGTCAGCCGCGACGCGCTGAAAGTCAACGTGCAGCACGATCTGTTTCCACGCGTGCATCTGCACATCACGCAGAAGTACCGGCTCGGTCTTGCCGTCGAGTTCCATGTCCAGAATGGAGGCGTGGAAGGCTTCGAGTTTTAGCTTGTGATAAAGGTTGTTGTGGTCGAGCTCGATCACGGAGGCATCTTTGCCACCACCGTAAACGATACCCGGTACTTTATCTGCGCGACGCAGGCGGCGGCTCGCTCCGGTGCCCTGTCCTTTGCGCTGTTCTGCCTTGATTGCGATTTTCATGTGTTGCTCCAGTTTAAGAGCCATTCGCGACCAAATGGCTCTATCTTGCAGGTTATCGACCTGCGGCGTGTTGCGAAAAATTTTGTCTCTGCTATTCGGGAAACAGCGAACTCACCGAATCATCCTCGGCAATCCGGCGAATCGTCTCGGCAATCAATACCGCTGTACCAATCTGGCGAATCTTTTTGCACGCCGCCGCTTCCGGTTTCAGCGGAATCGTGTCGGTCACGACCAGCTCGTCGATCTCCGAATTCTGAATCCGCTCAATCGCCGGCCCCGACAGCACCGGATGCGTACAGTACGCCACCACTCTTGCCGCGCCATGCTCTTTCAACGCTTTTGCCGCTTCCGTCAACGTCCCCGCAGTATCGACGATGTCATCGAGAATCATGCAGGAGCGCCCTTCCACATCACCGATGATATTCATCGCCATCGACACATTCGCCCGTGGCCGACGTTTATCAATAATTGCTAGATCCGCATCGAGCTGTTTGGCAATTGCGCGGGCTCGCACCACACCGCCCACATCGGGCGAAACCACAATCAAATTCGGATAATCATGTTTCCACACGTCACCCAGTAAAATCGGCGTGGCGTAAATATTATCCACCGGGATGTCAAAAAATCCCTGAATCTGGTCGGCATGCAGATCCATCGTCAGCACCCGATCTACGCCTGCACCAGCAAGCATGTTTGCGACCACTTTGGCCGAAATTGCCACCCTTGCATTGCGTGGTCGACGATCCTGCCGTGCATAACCAAAATACGGAATCGCTGCCGTGATGCGCGCCGAACTTGAGCGCTTCAGGGCATCCGCCATCACCATGATTTCCATCAGGTTGTCGTTGGTCGGCGCGCAGGTCGATTGCAAAATAAAAACGTCCTTGCCGCGGACGTTTTCCATGATCTCAACCATCACCTCGCCATCGCTGAATTTCGCCACCTTGGCGCGACCCAGCTGCGTGCCCAACTGCTTCGCGACTTCTTTCGCGAGCCGCGGATTCGCACTGCCGGTAAAAATACTGATGTTATCGAGTGCCATGCTAGTAATTCTTTCGCGGCGCTGCGGACATTATTCACACGTCACAAAAATAGACCAGTCTGCACACACAAACTGACCCGGCTAGCTGGCTGGGGAGGTAGGGATCGAACCTACGAATGCCGGAATCAAAATCCGGTGCCTTACCACTTGGCGACTCCCCAAAAACTTTAGCTTAAAGGTACTTGCGCGACCCCTGAGCGATAAAACCCTTGTGTTCCGGCTGCAACAATTGCAATGCGGCGCGTGCATCCTGCTCGATTTCAAACGCGGTAAACACACACGCGCCGGAACCGCTCATACGGACACCAAAAACGGATTTTTGGCTCACCGCCTGCAAGGCCTCAAAACTGCGAAATACTGCCGGAAACTCTTTCAGAACAACGGCTTGCAGGTCATTACGCAACCCGCCAAGCCCATTTGCCGAAAAGTCCGATATTTTGAGGGGAAACGTGTTTCTTGTCAATTCTGGATGCGCAAAAACGGCGGGCGTGGGCACATTCACCGGCGGGGTGACGACCAGATACCACCACTGCGGAATCTCTATCGCATGCAGCACCTCGCCGATGCCTTCGGCAAACGCGTCGCGACCAAATATAAAAAACGGCACGTCGGCACCCAGCGCCAAGCCCATCTCTTGCAATTTTTCACGCGAAAAACCCAAATTCCACAACCGATTCAGCGCCAGCAACGTGGTGGCCGCATCCGAACTACCGCCGCCCAAGCCGCCGCCTATGGGGATTTTCTTCTCAACCCGAATGTCGGCACCGAGCGCCGCATTTCCTGCCATCGTTGCCGACGCATGTTTCAGTAAGCGAGCCGCGCGCACCACCAAATCTTGTTCCTCACTCACGTCAGCGAGCGTGGACAGACGCCGAACGACGCCATCGTTACGCGTCGAAAAATGGATCGTGTCGCCGAAATCGAGCAACACAAACGCCGATTGCAACAAGTGGTAACCGTCGGCGCGCCGTCCGACCACATGCAAAAACAAATTAAGCTTTGCCGGCGCAAGTACGGTAAGGTTTGCGACGGGATCGCTCATTGCGGCGTCCATTCGTCGATGACCAAGCGCACCACCACGTCGCCGCGCGTAGCAGTCACGCGCGAGGCGAACCGGTAATTTCCGCCTGCACCGGCGACGTTAAATCGCTCAGCGGTGACGCGCCATTTTTCGCCGTTGGCCAGTGTGACGTCGGTCGCAAGATTTTCGACGAGCCCGACGCCCTGCACCCACGCATTGAGCAGATCGAGATCGAGTGGTGCGCCCAGCAGGGACTGTGTCAATTCATTGACCGAGGCCGCTGTCGTGGTCTCGGTGCCTTGGCGCAGGGTGACGATGCTTTTTGCCTTATCTAAAACGAGCTCCGCGACTTGCGAGCCGAGCGGCGAATACAGGCCGATGCGCTCCTCATCCAGCGCGCGACGCCATTGAATTTTTCCGCTATCAAGTTTGTCGCCGACGCGTACGCTGATGCGACCAATGAGCGAGAAGGTTTGCGCGAGAATTTTTTCGCTGGCGCCAGTTGCAGATTGCAAGCCCGGTGTTGATTGCAATGTCGTACAAGCACCCAGCGAAGTCGCAACAACAAGTGCGGCGCAGACAAAAAAACAGCGCCGCACATTCGCTTGACGCTGTTGACCCATGCGCAGAAAAAAAATATTCACGGCTTGAACTTGGCGATCACCGTTTTCAGGGAATCATTTTCAGGATTCTCAAGCTGCGCCGCCCGCCAGACTTTCGACGCTTCCGCCCGCTCACCCTTCACCCACAGCACCTCACCCAAATGCGCGGCAATCTCCGGATCGCGCCGCGTTTCATAGGCTTTTTTCAGCGTGACGAGCGCTTCATCGACGCGCCCACGGCGAAATTGCACCCAGCCCAGACTATCCTGAATAAAAGCATCGTTCGGTGAAATACTCACCGCCTTTTGTACCAGCGTGTAGGCTTCGTCGAGCCGCGTGTTGCGCTCCGCGAACGTGTAGCCGAGCGCATTGTAGGCTTGCGCCTGATCGGGCTTTAGCTCGATCACTTTGCGTAAATCCGCTTCCATCACGTCGAGCTTGTCGATTTTCTCGGCCACCATTGCACGGTCATAGAGCAGGTCGGCCGTGCCGGGATTTTTGTTGATCGCGTCAGACAATGCGTCAAACGCCTCGTTAAACGCCTTTGCGTCGCGCAACAATTGCGCTTCGGCAAGCATGAGTTGAATGCGCGTCTCGGGCGCGTCGGTTTGTGCCGCCTGCGCGTCGGCCAAAAATTTGCGCCCAGCTGGCATGCCATCGCGTTTGGCGATGATGGCAGCAATTTTTAATTGCGCATTCACGAAATAATCGCCGCTCTTGACCTTGCCGTACCAATCAATCGCTTCAGCGGGCAACTTGCGCGCCTCGGCCACGACACCCAGATTAAAAAATACAGGGCTCGGCTCACCCGGTTTCAATTCGATGACGCGCTTGAATTGCACATCGGCATCAGCAAAGTCTTCAAGCTGCTGCGAAATCAGCCCAATCGCGTAGGGAATCTCGGCATCGTCCGGTTTACTTTTCTGAGCGATCCGAAATTCTTCGCGCGCCTGCAGATAACCTTTTTGTGCAGCCAGCAATCGCGCGTAAACGATGCGCACATCACTCGCTGCCGGGTACGCTTGCAAAAACTGTTTGAGGAAATCAGCCGCGCCGTCTTCGGACGTTTCGCGCAAAATTTGCGATTTCAAAATCGCCGCTTGCGCCCAGCCGGGACGGCGCTTGTCGGCGTCGTTGATCGCGAGAAGCGCAGCCTTGTTATCTTTCGCGACAAAATTTGCCTGTGCAATCGCAAAATGCGCCTCTGGCAAAGCAAGATGCGGCTTCGCCAGTTCGTTCACCGCGACCGCCACGGCGGGCTTGTCTGCAAACCGCGACAGCAGTCCCGATAGCTGCATCAACACACCAGCAGTTCGTTTGGGTTGGGTAAGCAGGCTGGCTAAATTCAGTTTGGTTGCTGCGAGCGTGCCCTGATTTCCAGCGATCGCTGCGAGCGCCTGCCGCGCCACCGTCGAATCAGGCTCAAGCTCCAGCCATAAGCTGGTGGCCTCGAGTGCCGCATCCATTTGTCGCGCCTGAAACGCGATCTCGACCGCGCGCCGCGCCACGCGTGGATCGCGCGTACGCTGCGCCAAATCGACCATCCCGCGCAATGCCAGACTGGTGCGGCCTCGCTGGCCGGCGATTTCGGAAATCAAATATTGGTAAAGCATTTGATCGGTAAGCCCGCTGTCCTGGACTTTAGTCACATCGAGCGAATCGCTAACGGATGGTGTCGCCGCATGACAATGCAGCACGGGAAACACGCTTAGCGATAACGCGACGACGAGGATTTTTTGACGGAGCAGATTCATGGGGGCGGAAGGAGAATGTATGGGGAAGAAAGTGACCGAAATGCCTGCCAATATCATAGACGTTTATCGGAGCGCAGGCTTAGTCGCTACAATACAGACTGTCGTTACATCCGCGAGTTCCCATGCCCGAATTGCCCGAAGTCGAAACCACGCGCCTGGGGCTGCTACCGAAGGTGCAGGGCAGCCGCATCGCGACCGTGACGGTGCGCGACCGGCGACTGCGTTGGCCTATCCCGAAAAATCTCGCCACGCAGTTATCGGGCAACACTGTCGCTGACATTACGCGGCGCGGCAAATACCTGCTGTGGGATTGCCGGCTTGACGAGCGCCGTGGCTACCTCTTGAGTCATCTCGGCATGTCAGGATCGTTGCGCGTCATCAATGCCGCTGACAAATGCGAGGCGCAAAAACACGATCACCTCGATATTGGTTTTGACAACGGCGTCACCGTTCGCTACACCGACCCAAGGCGTTTCGGCGCGATGCTCTGGATCGCGGGGGCAAACCCTCGACACGCGCTACTCGACAAGTTGGGGCCTGAGCCCTTGTCGGCAGCCTTTGATGGTGCGCATCTACAGACAGCCGCGAAGGGGCGCACGGTAAGCATCAAAGAATTCATCATGAACGGACAAGTCGTCGTTGGCGTCGGCAATATATACGCATCTGAGTCCCTGTTTCGCGCTGGTATTCATCCCAATCGCGCGGCGGGCAAGGTCTCGCTCACGCGCATGATGCGACTCGCCGAGGCCATCAAAACCACACTCGACTCCGCAATCCGCGCGGGCGGCTCTTCATTGCGGGACTATGTGCAGGCGAATGGTGAGTTGGGCTATTTTCAGGTGAATGCCTTCGTCTATGATCGCGAGGGTCTGCCATGCCGTGTTTGCAATTCGCCGATCCGCGCAATGCGGCAGGGTCAGCGATCAACTTATTTTTGCCCCCAATGTCAGAAGTAGAATAAGAAAATAATGACAGAGACCAGCGCATGAGCAAAGCCGCCATCACCGAACGGCTTGCCGACCTTCAATTGTGGCGACACGGCATCGACGGCCTGATTTCGGGCGTTCGTGATTTCTTGCGCACGCATGACTTTCTCACACCCTCGCTGGAGTCCGGCCTCAATGCCGCCGGCGCGCAGGTGGCCAATGAACGCGTGACCATCACCTTTGTTGGCGAGATGTCGCGTGGCAAATCGGAGCTCATCAATGGGCTTTTCTTCCCCGATCTGGGTCGCAGGCTGTTGCCCTCAGGCCCCGGCAAGTCGACGCGCTGTGTCACCGAATTGCGTTTTAATCGCAACGTCAAAACCGGTCTTACACTGTTGCCGATCGAGACCCGCGAGAGTTCCAAACGTCTGACGGAATTACTCGGCGACGAAAGCCAGTGGCGGGCGATTTTTTTTGACGCCGATAATCCTGATTCTGTGGCGCGCGCACTCGCCGCCCTTTCCGAAACCAAACGCATTTCGCTGACCGATGCGGTCGCGTGGGGCTTGCATGGTGAAGGCATCACCGTCAGCGATAGTGGCGAGGCCGCGATGGTCGATGTGCCGCGCTGGCGCTATGCGGTGGTAAATTTTCCACATCCCCTGCTCGATGCCGGGCTGGTCATCATCGATACACCCGGTCTTGCCGCATTGTCATTGGAGCCCGAGCTTGCACGCGAGCGTGTGCCCGATGCCGACGCACTCATCATGGTGCTCGACATTACCCAAGGTGTGGCCAAATCGGATTTGTCCGCGTGGCAGGACCATCCTGGCAGCGTGCGAAATTTTCGCGAGCGCGCACAGGAACATGAAAAAGAAAGCGACGAATCCAGACAAATCCGTCTGGTCGTGCTGAACAAGATCGACGCGCTGGAAGTCACACAACACGCAGACGCACAGGAGACCAATCGAGAATTGCTGCGTGCGATTGATCGCCGTGTACGAGATGCGGCCGAATTGCTGCGCATCGACCCGATGCGCGTTGTCGCCGTGTCGGCGCGCCAGGGCCTGACGGGAAAGCTCAATCAGGACAACGACCAAATGATCAAGAGCCGCCTCTATCAACTCGAGCGGGAGCTTGGCACCAATCTGCCGAAAAATCGCCAAGCGGCATTGACGTCAGAAGTACTGGCAACACTATCGAGCGCGCTTGAGATCGCGCAGGCGCAACTGGACAGCCAGCGGTTTGATACGCTCGATGGACTTAGCCGCTTGAGTACGCTGCGTGAAAAAAACGAAATGTTGATGCAGTCAGTCGTGTCGCAAGCGGGTGCGCGGCATGATCGTTTGGATGCAGCGTTGAAAGAAGTGCGCCGCACAAAAAGTATTCACGCACGCCTCGGCGAGGAGCTCGCACTCATTGTCGACGTAAGCGCTGCCCGCATTGCGGCGGATCGCGTGAAAACCAGCATCGGTCGCAGCCGGATGTCGGCGAACACGATTGAGGCGGTCAAACAATATTTTGTCTCGGTCGGCGAGAAGGTCGCGGCGATTGAGACAAAAATTGAGGAAATCCGCGAGCTATTCAAGTCTGTCGGTACCAAGCTTCGCAGTGAAATTGCGCTGGGGAAATACGAAGTGCACCCCTTTCCCACGCAGCGTTTTCATACCGAGCTGCAAAAAGCGCGCGCCAAATCCGACGCAGAATTTACCAGCGCCGGCAATCTCCTGGTCAAGCGCGGCGGGCAGCTTGCAGACCAGTTTGAAGAAGTGGTCGTGAGCCGCGTCATCCATTTGTTTCAGATTGCAGATCGCGAGAGCGCCACATGGATGCGCGGCCTCACCACCGCACTGGAAAAACCACTGCTGGAGGTGCGCGACCAAACGCAACAACGCGTGGTCGGCATTGAACAAATCAAAGTCGCTGAACTGGATCTTGCCGAGCGCATCGCTGAATTGCAGGCGCGTATGGCGATGCTGAAACAAAAACACAGTGCGCTTGCCGCAGTGCGCGACAGCCTTGATCGATACGCCAAATCAAACGCGGTTGAGCCCGCATAATAACGATAAACACTAGCACTGGTGCGGCGTTTCAGCTATTTTATGCCTGCGAACCGCTCCAGTGCTTGTTTTTTTATTAAAACATACGCCAACCCAATGTCCAAAAAAACCCCGCCGGATTGCGGCGGGGAGAATTGTTTCATTCGGCTAAAGTCTAACTGAATCGGTACTCAGGCCACATACCCTTAAGCGCCTGAGCTTGCGTTCTCAGGCAAACTAGTGATCTTCCGCCACCCATTTGAACAGCCTGGAGAGTTGCCTCATGAAAAAATTGCTTACCTTCACCTTGCTTGCCCTGTTGACGTCGGCATTTGCGGTCTCGGCGCAAGACGGCAAAAAGATAAAAATCGGCGTTGAAGGCGCGTATCCGCCGTTCAGCGAACTCGGTGCCGACGGCAAAATCAAGGGCTTCGACATCGATATCGCCAATGCGCTCTGTGCGCAAATGAAAGCGCAGTGCACGCTTATGCAGCAGGAATTTGACGGCATGATTGCGTCATTACAGGCGAAGAAAATCGACGCAATTATCGCGTCGATGTCGATAACCGATGAGCGAAAACAGGTCGTTGAATTTTCCGACAAGTACTACCACACACCAGCGCGCTTTGTGGCCAGGAAAAGCGCGGCGCTTAGCGCGACCGCGACAGGAATGAAGGGCAAGCGCATTGGCGTGCAGCGCACCACCATCTATGACCGCTTCGCCACCGATACTTTCAAGGAATCAGAAATCGTCCGTCAGACCAAGCAGGATGATGTGTTTCTGGACCTTACGTCCGGTCGCGTCGATGCGGTGCTGGTCGATCAGGTCGCCGCCTCGCAGGGCTTTTTACCGTCACCCGCGGCCAAGGACTTTGCCTTTTTCGGCCCCGTCTACACAGAGCCAAAATATTTCGGTTACAACGTCGGTATTGGTTTACGCAAAGCCGATACCGCACTGCGCAATGAATTCAATAACGCGATCAAGACGATACGGGCCAATGGCATCTACAAAACAATCAATGATAAATATTTCAGCTTTGACATTTACGGCGGGAAGTGACCCTGGCGCGACATTATTGATGTTTCCAATATTGGCGACGCGCTAAAGAAATTAACCGTCGTTCCGGTGGCCAATCCGGTTGGCCGCAAACACTGATGTCGGCAAATGGAGAAAGTAATGACAGAGCCAAACAATCACGCGTCCGTCACCCGCGCCACCTTTGATGAAGTCATGGTGCCCAATTACGCGCCGGGCGGATTTGTGCCGGTGCGCGGGCTGAACGCGCGCGTCTGGGATCAGGCAGGCAAAGAATACATTGACCTTGCTGGCGGAATCGCTGTCAGCTCGGTGGGTCATGCGCATCCCGCAACGATTCGCGCGCTGACCTCGCAAGCCGAAAAGCTTTGGCATGTCGCCAATGTGCTCACCAACGAACCCGCCATGCGGCTCGCGAAAAGACTATGCGAGCTTACGTTTGCCGAGCGCGTATTTTTTGCCAACTCCGGCGCGGAAGCGAACGAAGCGGCGCTGAAACTCGCCCGCAAATATGCCTGCGATCACTTTCCGAAACCCGGCGCGCCGGAGGGAAAGCTGGCCAGCGACAAAACCGAAATCATTTCCTTCATCGATTCGTTCCACGGTCGTACGCTGTTCACCGTCACCGTAGGCGGTCAGCCCAAATACACGCAGGGTTTTGCGCCGTTGCCGCAAGGCATTACACATTTACCGTTCAATGACCTCGACGCGGTGCGCAAACAAATTTCAGCCAACACCTGCGCCATCATCGTCGAGCCGGTGCAAGGTGAGAGCGGCGTGCTGTCAGCGAGCCGTGAATTTCTTAAAGGTCTCCGCGACTTGTGCGATGCGCATCATGCGCTGCTGATATTTGACGAAGTGCAATCCGGCGCCGGACGCACCGGCCCGCTTTACGCGTACATGGACTGCGGGGTGACGCCGGACATCGTCACGTCGGCGAAAGGAATCGGCGGCGGTTTTCCGATTGGCGTAATGCTCACCACGGAAAAAATCGCCAAGAGTTTTAATGTCGGCGCACACGGTAGTACCTACGGCGGCAATCCGCTCGGATGCGCGGTGGCTGAAGCAGTGCTCGATATCATC
>JANMPY010000418.1:0-1877 GCA_031370095.1 Betaproteobacteria bacterium | reverse complement strand
CGTGAAGGTCTTGCCCGCCAGCGGCAAGGGCATCACGTAGGTGTGAAAGCGCTCGCTGAACGCCAGCCACGCGCCATCAGGTGACAGCACAAATTCATTGGCGAATTCACTCTTGACGATGACCTGCTCTTCAGATTTGTCGAGCTTCACGCGCACCAGCTGCATGTCCCATTCGACTTCGCCGGTTTTGAAATTGCGGGTGAGATATACGTGTTCATTGTCCTTGCCGAATTGCGGCGCGCTGCCTTCCTCGGTGATCAGGCGCGGCGAACTTCTGCCATCGGTGTTGACGGCATATACGCCAGTTTCCAGGCCATGCCACGGTGTCGTGAGATAGCCACCACGCGATTTCAAATAGACGACTTGATTGCCGTCGGGAGAAAAAGTCGGCTCCAGATATTTTCCCGGCGTCGGGGTGAGCACGGTTTCATTGCCGCTTTGCAAATCGAGCGTGCGCACCGAGCCCAGCGCCGCGTCGTTCCACGTCGTGAACACAACACGCTTGCCGTCGCGCGAAAATTTCGGATGAAATTCGAAATGGTCGTCCTGTTTCGTCAATCGCTGCGCAGTTCCATTCGGCAGTGCGCGCACGTAGAGCACGCCGAGCGCGGAGTAAATCACTTTGTCGCCTGTTGGCGAAACATTCACCCAGCGCAACTGATGGACATCGAATTTATCGGGTGCTACTTTGGTCTCGAAGCGCAGCGGTTTTTTTACGTCGCGGGTGTCCTTCACGTGGAAGGCGATTTCTTTTGCCGTCTTTGCAAACGGATCAACACGCCAGATTTTTCCCTTCGCCCACACCACCATTTGCTTACTGTCCGGCAGCCAGCCAAAGCTCGGATACACGCCGTGTACCGCCCAGATTTCCTGCATGTCACGCTCGAGCCCAGCCCACGCAGGTGTTTCCTCGCCGGTAGTCAAATCCTTCAAAAACAAAACGCTCTGATTGCGTATGCGTCGCACGAACGCCAAATATTGTCCATCGGGCGACGGCGTCGGTCGCACCGCGCCGCCTGCGCCGCTCACAAACGCCCTGGTTTTTCCGCTCTGTAAATCTTTGCGGAAAATTTGATAAATCTGTCCGTTCGAATCTTTGTTGTATTCGAAATTAATGCCCGGCGTCGTGTCCTGCGAATAATAAACATGGCGACCGTCGGGTGAGAATGCAGGCTCACCAAGATCTTTTTGCCAATTCGGTTTTTCGTTAATCGCAACACCTTCGCGACCGTTGGCGGTCGGCTGTCCCGCGCCACCGGCGTGATAGAGCCAGATTTCGCCAGAGCCCAGTGAGCGCGTGCCGGTGTAGTGTTTGCGCGCAGCGATGTATTGGCCGTTGGGATGCCACACCGGATTATTCAGCAACCGAACTTTTTCCTTCGACACTTCTCGTGCATTCTTGCCGTCGACGTCCATGACCCAGATATTGTCGCCGCCACCGGCGTCCGACATGTAGGTCAGCCGCTTGCCATCGGGTGAGAAGCGCGCCTGCATTTCCCACGCCACACTGTGCGTCAGGGCCTTCGCTTCGCCGCCTTCAATCGGCAACAAATACAAGTCGCCGAGCAGATCGAAAACGATTTGTTTGCCGTCGGGGCTCACGTCCACGCTCATCCAGGTGCCGGTGCGGGTGTCGAGCGGCACTTTGAAAGTTTCTCCGGGTGCATTGTTGACGTCCCATTTTTTCTTCGGCGGTGTCGATTCTTTTTCAGACTCGGCTGCAAACGTGGCCGACGTCATCACCAGTGCAACTACTGCCAACGCGACGCACACGCTGCGGAATTTTTTGTTGCTGATATTTTCAGCGCTAATATTTTTCAACGGTCAATCTCCGGGGACATCGATTGCGAAACTGCAAACGAGGGAAAGCAAAAATG
>JANMPY010000411.1:0-2481 GCA_031370095.1 Betaproteobacteria bacterium | reverse complement strand
AAACTCGATGCTTTTCCTGCTGAGAGCGAGCGTGACTTTCACGCCCTCTTCACGAAACGCCAACTCCGCTGGCGATGGAAGAAAGTCAGGCATCACTTTAATCCTGCCAAGGGGTTCATTCGTGTATTTGATTTTTGCGCTCATAGACGACCTTTCCTTTACGCCAATAACCAGCACCGATGATTCGAATAACCGAGACGCGATATGTAAATCGCACCGTGAGGACACCGCCATCAACTTCACCGAAACAATAAAACCGTTCTTCGGTTTGGCTATGGGAAGCATCCGTGGCAATTACACGCTGTGGATCAGCAAAAGCGTATTGGGCGCGCCCAAACGAAACTCCATGCTTGTGCTGATTTTCAGCATCCTTTTTCCGGATTCCAATCGAAGCGCGCACTTGCCATTTACAAAGATTACCACCTGGTAATATTAAATGCCATACGGTTGTATGGGAACCATAGCAACCTAGCTCACGAGCGCGCCGGTTTTGGTGCGTCTGTGTGGAGCGACGAGTTAGCGCTCGACGCAAGGTCGGGAAATACACCATCTGCCGCACCAATGAGGTTCTGCAGACACCTGTGGCCAAAAGCAGCACAAAAGTCAGCGACATCCGGTGCGTCAATTGTCTTGCCCGACGCATAGGCAACTCGTCCATGTTTGCTCGTAGTGTTCCAATGAGCGGCCATTGGGTCACTATGCACAACTTTATGAAGCATCGTTGCCAATTCCTTTGCGCCTAATGTTCCAGAGTTACCTGCCCGAGCCAACAGATGTTCAATTAACTTTGGCAGTGACGGTTGGTCGCTACGGGACCAGCCACTGTGCCACGCAGTTACAGCCGCTGGAGTGTCAATGAGGTAGAACACCAACGCGGTTCGTTCGAGCAATGGACGAAGAAGAATTGTTGCGGAAAACAAATAGCCTTGACGAATAAGTTCGCGGACGCTTAACGCGATGCTAATTCCTTGCGGCACAATTTCTGAGACCGCCGCCTGTTGCGGCGACATTTTGATTTTGAACGTGCGCGCGGCAACCTCCGCATTCCGTTGCATCGCGGTCGGAATTGCCTTGTCGAATTCGAGCAATGCCACTCGACCGAGATACGGCTCATTGTGCGGAAGATAAACTGCTTCAATTGCCATGATGGTTCAACTTTTAAGCGCTATCTCAAAGTAACAAGCGCAGCATCCGCATACCACCCCGCGTTGCTCCCCACCATGCTTTGAATAAGCGGATAAAAACTCATGATGAACAATAGCCTAATACCATCGCTGCTGCACAACATCACCATCAGCAAAACACAAAAAATCGGCTGCGAATTTTTAGGCAAAAAGACGACAGAATATCCGCACACAAATCGTACAAACATTAGCATTGGTGCGCTTTTACAGACATTTTTGCTCGGAGGGCCGCACCAATGCTAGGGTTTACAACTCGTAAATATACCGGCGCGACCATTGAATATTTTTATTGCTTAACGATTCTCTCTCTGCTTCGCTTCAAGTGCACCCTTTGTCCCCCGTAGGGAAATGGAGCTTTTTCCACCCAACCGCTCCGCTTATTTCCCCGCCATAAATTTCTCATCCAAAAACTGTTGCACCGCCGTGAACAACTGCATGCGGTTTTTTTCCATGATGACGGTGTGGGTGCCTTCGCTGATCTGCACATAGCGCTTGTAGGGCGCGCCAGTGAGTTTGTCGAAGTACGCGTAGAGCATGTAGCTCGGCAAATCCTGATCCCACTCGGCGTGGGCGAGAAAGGTCGGCACCTTGATGAGGCCGGGGTCGTACAGCGGCTTGCCGGCGGCCCAGAAATCGCGCGTGTCTTGCACCGTGCCGTTCGGTGCGCGCAGTGTCGGTGGCGTGAGTTTGGAATTCACCGGATCGGTCGCGAAGGTTGCGTCCGCCCAAGCTTCAAACCAGCCGGGAGGAATGAGGTTCGCTTTTTTGTCTTCGGGCACGCCGGTGAGCCAGCGCGCTTTGGCCGCGTCCTTGGAGACGGTGCGATAAGCGCCGATCTTGCCACCTGCATCGGTGAGCGCAGGCGTGTTGCGCACCCACTGCGGCGCGTACAGGACGAGCTTGTTTACCTTGTCGTTGTTCTGCGCGGTGTACCAGCCCATCGTCGAGGTGCCCCACGACCAGCCGAGCAGATTGAGCTTGAACGCGCCACGGCGTTTGAGAATGTAATTCACCGCTGCACCCACATCTTTCACGGCCTGCTCGGTGCGTACGATCGGGCCGTTCGCCTCTGCGGGCTGGCTCATTTCCGGCGGCCGCGTCGATTTGCCGTAGCCACGCAAATCAACCAGATAAACATCGTAACCGTGACTGGCGATGTAATCCATCCACGACATTCCATTCAACTGCAAATCGAACGCGGTCTCCGACGGGTAGGTAGAACCGTGTACGTAGAGGAGTATTTTTTCGTTGGCAAACGCATTCACGCCCTGCGGATGTTTGTTGCGCACGTAGAGAT
>JANMPY010000367.1:0-2503 GCA_031370095.1 Betaproteobacteria bacterium | reverse complement strand
GGATATGCCGTTTTAAGCACCTCGATGATGGCGGCCTCGGCGGCGCGGTCAACCTCGGAGACGTAATCGTTCGGTGCTTTCAGCTCGACGGTGAGCTTGTCCAGATCGTTGGAAGCGCGACTGATGACGGCACCGGCACGGCGCGCCGCTTTCACGGCGATGTTTAACATCGGATGCATTTTAATTTTCAGTAAAGAACAAGATTAAGCCGCCATTTTATATGAATGAACTCTCGTCGTCTCACCCGCCTGAATCCCCAAGCCCGCTGGCAAGGATGCGCGTGATATTGGTCGAAACCTCGCATCCCGGCAACATCGGCAGCACGGCGCGGGCGATGAAAACCATGGGCCTCACCCAACTGGTGCTGGTCGCGCCAAAGATCGCGGATGTCACCACGCATCGCGATGCAGTCGCCCTGGCCTCGGGCGCAACGGATGTGCTGGCGAATGCGCGCGTGGTCGCGACGTTCGATGAAGCAATTGCCGATGTGCGCTTTGCGATTGCGTTTACGGCGAGAAAGCGCGAGCTCTCGCATCCCTTCAAACCGTTGCGCGAAGCTGCGCAAATTGCCGTAAGCGAAGCCGCACATGGCGACGTTGCGCTGGTGTTCGGCAACGAAGCAATGTGTTTGTCGAACGAAGAAGTTGATCGCTGCCAGCTTGTTTCGGCAATTCCTGCGAACGGTGAATACTCTTCGCTAAATGTCTCGCAGGCGGTGCAGGTCGCTGCGTATGAAGTGATGATGACTGCAGCGGCGTTCACCGTTGCCGCGGACACGGAGCGACCGCAGGCGAGTGTTGGTGACGTCGAAGGATTCCTGCGACACTTTGAAGCGACGGCAATTGTGACCGGATTCCTCAATCCCGACGAGCCAAAGCGCTTCATGACGCGTATGCGGCGCCTGTTCACACGAGCACGCATGGAACCCGAAGAAGTCGCGATCCTGCGCGGCTTGCTGGCCGCCTGCCAGCAAGCCGCAAATCAAAAAACGCGCTGAATCCTTTTTCTCTCTTCGCAGATACGAGATCGAAGGGGAGAGCGGCTGGCCGCGCGAGCATCCTCCCTCTCCCCTCGTGGGAGAGGGATCGAGGGAGAGGGGGAACGCAATTGTGTTTCCCACCCACCCAGCTGACTTATCCACAGCCATCCCAAAATATCGAAAAATAGACGACAATTCCAACATGTTCTCCCGACTTCAAGAAGATATCCAAAGCGTCTACGCACGCGACCCCGCAGCCCGCAACTGGTGGGAGGTCGTGACGTGTTATCCCGGCATGCATGCGATCTGGCTGCATCGCTGGATCTCAGGCCCGCTATGGCGCGGCGGCTTCAAGTGGCTGGGGCGCGTGGCGTCGCACGCGGGGCGTTTTTTTACCGGCGTAGAGATTCATCCCGGTGCCACTATCGGCCGACGTTTTTTCATCGATCACGGCATGGGAATTGTCATCGGTGAAACGGCCGAAATCGGCGACGACTGCACGCTCTATCACGGCGTCACACTCGGCGGCGTTTCGTGGGACAAAGGCAAACGCCATCCGACGTTGGGCGATGGCGTAACGGTCGGTGCGGGCGCAAAAATATTGGGACCATTTACGGTCGGTGCAGGCGCCAGAATCGGCTCCAACTCGGTAGTAGTAAGAGCAGTGCCACCGGGTGCCACCATGGTCGGCATTCCCGCACGTATCGTCGAAGGCGTGGCCTCAGGTGAAGCGGCGCACGCGTTTTCCGCCTATGCCGTTACCACCAATGAGAACGATCCGCTCAACGCGATTTTGAAAACACTTGCGGGCAGATCGGATGCGTCGGAAGCGCAAGTGGCGATGCTGATTGCGCGGATTGCAGAGCTGGAGGCGCAGTTGGTGCCGCAGAAGAAGAGCGGGTGCGGCTAGAGGCGAAGTGAAAGTCTAGTATGGGTGCGGCTCTCAGGCTGTTTTAGGCCTGAAATGGTCGTGGAATGGCGATCTTCGCATGATTGTGCTTGGAAATATCTCATCCGCAATTTTGCAATGCCTGCGCCCAGCCTTTGCGGCGCACTCCTTGACACGTCCAAACGGGTATTTCATAATCTAGTCTGTTAAACAGACTAGAAATGAAAGGATGCGCCATGCGGCAGGCACAATGGCAGTTGCAAACGGCCAAGGCTCAATTGAGTGAGCTGGTCGAAGCCGCGCTGCGCGGCGAGCCGCAACGAATCACCCGGCGCGGCAAGGATGCAGTCATGGTGCTGTCAGAAAAAGCCTATGCCGCGCTGAAGTCCAGCGCCAAAAGTGACGCGCCGAATTTTGTTGCGCACTTACTCGCCATGCCACGTGAACGAACTGCCAAACCTGAGCCCGCTGAATCACGCGCCAAGCTCGTGCTGCGTGATATTGCGCTGTGAGTTTCCTGCTCGATACAGTGGTGCTGTCTGAACTGCGCAAAGCCAAACCATCGCGCCAGGTCGTCCGATGGATCAAGGCGCAAAAGGCGGAGAGTCTTTTTATCAGCGTCGTCAGCATCGGCT
>JANMPY010000357.1:0-9945 GCA_031370095.1 Betaproteobacteria bacterium | reverse complement strand
CGGTCGCAGCAGCTTTACTGATCGACTGGCTCGTCGCGAGTCCGCTTACCTGTGCGGTGGCGATGGCCGCACCGACTTTCAATAAACTGCGCCGGGGAATGCGCCCGAAACCAGTGTCGTCAGCGTTTTCGTTATTATCATTGTTCGTCATTGCAGCCTGCCTCTGTTGGGATTTCGTTTCGTTAAAATTTTTCGGTATTGGATAAAAAGCTTACGGCAGTTCAGTCGGTGTCGGCACCTATGCGACGATCAAATCCAGATCGACTCGTTCCGGAAAACGATGTTGCGCAAGCGCCGCGACAAAACGCTTCGCAAACCCGCTGTTGACGGCTTTGCCAGATGCAACAATGACCCCCGGGCTGTCAAACTTTTCATCTGCCCGGCCCGCCGAGCGCGCCGCAATGGCGATCAGTTGCACGCCATCGTCGCAGGCGGCGATTGTCTTGCCGTGTTTATAAGCCTCTTTCACAAACAGCACGGCGTTCGCGTCCGCGCACAAAGCGTTAATGCTGCGTTTGCCACCGGGAATAAACACCGCATCGAACAACACCGACGAGACGGTTGGCAAGCTGTGGTCAACCTTGATGACCTTTCCATCGCTTCCCTTGATTTCACCGAGTCTTGGCGCGATCAGTTTCATCGCGGCGCCTCCCGCCTCCAACGCTTTGCGCATAGCCTCAATCGTCGCGCCATCGATGTGGTTCGCGACCAGTACCGCAACCTTCCGGCCAACAATCGATGCCTTGCGCGTGTGCGCCATGCTCAGCGCGGCATCTGATTCGAGTGCATCGTTACGCGGCACTTTATCTGCGCCGGCCGGCGGCGGCGGCACGTCCATGCCCAGACCGTCTGCGACCCGTTTTGCGAGTACCGCGTCGACCTGTGTGAGTGTTGACACCATGCGCTCGCGAATTGCGGGTATCTCCACCTTGGCCAGTTCGAAACAAAACGCGGCGACGATGTGATCCTGCTCCCACGCAGACTGGCTGCGCCAGAAAAGTGCTGCTTGCGAGAAATGATCGGCAAAGGTTTCGCTGCGTATGCGTTTTTTTTCGCCCGACATTTGTTCGGGATGACTCACGAATCCACCCTGCTCCCAGGGTCGCTGCATCGGGCAGCCACCACCGATAGTGTTGGGCTCGTAACTTACCCGCCCCTTCACAATCGTTTGGCGCATGTGGCCGTCGCGCTGATTGTTGGCCACTGCGGCAATCGGTCGATTGATCGGTATCTCATGAAAATTGGGACTTCCCAAACGCGATAGCTGCGTGTCGGTGTACGAGAATAGCCGCCCTTGCAGCAAGGGATCGTTGCTGAAATCGATGCCTGGCACGAGGTGGCCGGGATGAAAAGCAACTTGCTCGGTCTCGGCAAAATAATTGTCAGGATTGCGGTTTAACGTCATCTTGCCGATCATTTGCACCGGCACAAGGGACTCCGGAATGAGCTTGGTCGCATCGAGTAAATCAAAATCAAATTTGTGTTCGTCTTCTTCCGGCACGATCTGCACGCCGAATTCCCACTCCGGGTAGTTGCCTTTGTCGATGGCGTCCCACAGGTCGCGTCGATGAAAGTCAGCATCCTTGCCAGCGAGCTTGACAGCCTCGTCCCAGACCAGCGAATGCACGCCGAGCACCGGCTTCCAGTGGAATTTTACAAAGCAGGATTTACCGGTCGCGTCGATAAAGCGATAGGTGTGAACGCCGAAGCCTTCCATCATCGAAAAGCTGCGCGGAATGGCGCGGTCTGACATCACCCACATGATGGTGTGAGTGGTTTCCGGCACCATTGAAATGAAGTCCCATAAGGTATCGTGCGCCGACGAGGCTTGTGGTATTTCGTTGTGCGGTTCCGGTTTGACCGCATGAATGAGGTCGGGAAACTTGATGGCGTCCTGAACGAAAAACACCGGTATGTTGTTTCCGACCAGATCAAAGTTGCCTTCCTCAGTGTAGAACCTGACAGAGAAACCGCGCACGTCGCGTGCAGTGTCGGCAGAACCACGGGAACCGGCGACAGTGGAAAAACGCACGAACACCGGCGTTTTCACTTTCGGATGCTGCAAGAACATCGCCTTGGTCAATTTATGCATCGGCTTGTACACTTCAAAAATTCCATGCGCTCCCGCGCCACGCGCATGCACGACGCGTTCAGGTATGCGCTCGTGATCGAAGTGCATGATTTTTTCACGCAGGATATGATCCTCGAGCAGCGTGGGGCCTCGGTCGCCGCCGCGCAACGAATTCTGGTTATCACTGATGCGCAGGCCCTGATTGGTGGTGAGCGAGTCACCAGGCTCTTGCGCAATCACGGCGGCGGCCTGTCCGGAACGGTTGGCGTCTGACGGTGACGGGGCAAGGCCGGTCGGATTCACGACGGGCGTTTTGTAGTTTTTCGGCTTTGCCATCGAAAATGTCCTTATGTATTGGTCGTCGCTCGTCTCGGGCGGCATTGGGGGGTAAAACGGCGGCGAGTATGGCGCGCTTGCGTAATGTGACTGCTACTGGCCGCCTCGCGGCATTTGCAAAAAGTTTTCGCGAAGCGGCTGAAAGTAGTCTTTCAATACGTCATAAAGTTTTCTTGCTTTTTGGGTGTTGTCGGTCAGATAGTTACAGACGTAAATATCAACGGTGACAAACCCGGTTTCCGGCCACGTATGGATCGCGAGATGTGATTCCGCGAGTAGCACCGTGCCCGTCACGCCGTGCGGCTCAAATTGATGAAAGGCATCACCGACGATTTGCAGCCCCGATGCTCGCGTAACGGCGAGGCATATGAGGCGCAAGGCCGCAGCATCTTTTAACGCTGCTGCGGATGAATCGCATCTATACCATTCACCCAGCAAATGGATACCGTCGCCTGCATGCACCTGAGGTGAAGAAAGCAGCGCGTGCATCTCCATTAGCCGACCGCTTTCAGCAGGGGAGCTTTGATCGGAAGACGAAAGCGTTTCTCCTCCGGCATCAGCGCGTAGGTTCGTAAATGCCGATTGCAGATAAACCACACTTCATTGCGATCATTCGACAGCACGAAATATGCGTCGCTAGTCTCGGAAGGGTTGTATAGCCCGAGCGCGCGATAGGCTCGACCCTTGGAGAAACCGCATAGGAGCGGCAAAGGTTTGGGGCCGTTGATCATTTCTTCAACGCGCAAATACAGACCGGGTTCAATTAGAGTCATGCGGGCGCCTTCTTGAAATACGGTTCACTTACAAGGCCGAGACGTTGTTCGGTATGCTTTTGGATAATGCAGTGAGCGTGTCGTGCTCGCCCATGCCAACCGGCTTACCGGTAACAATGGAGGCGGTCATCGCCAGCATGCGCACCATCTTGCTATGCGGTGCATCCCAGAATTCAGCGATGTCGGGAATGAATTTCAACAACGCAAGGTTGGCGGATTCAGGGCCATCTGGAAACCAGGGCTTCGCAAACGGTGTCCATAGCCGCTCAATTCGAACACGATCCGTCTCGATCTCACCATGCCCGGAAATTGACACGTAGGTACCGTTATCCTCGTCAACAAAACTCAAGTTGGCGGTACGCAGATGCTCCACTTTTGTAGAACGCCGGTCGGTGAAAAACCACAGCGCGCCATTCACATCCATTTCCAGCGGTGACATGGGGCGGCTGACGATCACGCCGCTGTCGTCAAAGTTGGTCAACATCGCGACCGACATATGCTCGATCAGTTCGCAAAGCTGTGTAAGCTCCGTCGTGCGCTGGGGTTCAGTTTTCATGGAAAACTCCTGCTATCAACAATATGTCAGGTGGGCGATTGCACAGCTTCGTTACATGCGGCTATCGTACGAACAGCGCGATCAAAATGATGATGGGAATGGGAATGCCGAGAAACAAGAGTAATAAGGAACGCATGGTTTTCTCCGTTGTGGATGGTTGATTTCCGGGTCAAGCGTCGCGGCGACGCCCGCCGTAGGTCGCACAGAGGCTGGCCACAAACGCGCCAGCGAGCAGGGAGATGAATAACCACAGTGCCGCGTAGGCTGAAGCCTTGCGCGCCTTGTCTGCGGCCTCTCTCGTGGCGACCTCGGCCTCACGCAGCTTGGTCTGCATGCGTGTGAACGTTTCATTAACGCGTTTTTCGGCGTCTGCCTGCGTGAGCCCGGTTCGTTGCGAGACCAATTGACCGACGTAGCGACTGTCTTCTGCCGACAGTGAGCCTGATCGAACGGTACTCATAAAAATCCGCGACACTTCCGACGCGGCATTCACCGTTGTCTGTTCGGATACAACTGTGGCGGCGGTCGCGGCGCTCACGTCTCGACGAAATAAGGAATCGACAAAATAGCCCATTGGGTCCGACCCGCCGTCAGGCTTTGCCATTGCCGAACCCGCTGCGGCTGCACCGCCCACAGTCGCAATAGTCGCGGTGCCGGCAACGCCGCCGACAATGGACGCGCCAGCCTGAACGCCGCCGCTAACGATTGATCCGATCACCGAGGTCAGCAGCCCGGCGGTGACGAGCGACGCAACTGCCCACGCCAAAAAGCCATGTGCGGTGTCGCGAAAATACACTTCATCCGTATGAACCGACGCCCATTTTGAACGCAACCGTCCAGCAAGATATCCGCCCAAGCCTGACGCGAGCAGTTGCGTGAGGGTCAGCCAGACAATCGTTGTCACGCCAAATGTCATCGCGCTGACGCCATCTTGTTTCCACGGCGAAACGGACGACAAACCCAAGCCGGTACCAAGGATCAGCAAAATAAGCGATAGAGCCGCTGCTGCCGCCGCGCCTGCAAAAATCGCGCCCCACGAGACCGCACTTCCGTGTGCGTGGGTGCTATCCGCATGTAACGCGGGTGATGGATGAATACGTCCGATTTCGTCATTGGGTAGTGCGTTGATCAAAGCCATGATGCCTCCAAAAGTCATGAAATCTTATTGCCCGCCACTTGCTTCCGCAGTAGGACGCATGCGTTAGCGGTTGTAGGAAGAAATCGGTTAATGTATTGGTAGGGTGCTGTTGAATGCGGACAAAAGTTGGATTCAATCGAACTCAAATTTTTGTGCATCCGTCACTGCATGTCTGTGCGGCATCGCACACAATATGTGTGCGCTCGCGTAGTAATCTTTAACGACTCCCCATTAGACATCCCGCCACATGTTGAAATCGCCGTCCGTGAACTCCACAAGCGAGTGGCCTCCTGAGGGCGGCGAGATGGCAGCAGTTGTGCGCGGCCATGACTGGTCTGGCACGCCGCTCGGGTCGATTGACCAATGGGACGCGAGTCTGCGCATCGCAGTGTCCACGGCGCTGGACTCACCGATCCCGACTATTGTCTTGTGGGGAAGCGATCTGCTCCAGATCTATAACGACGCGTATCGCCCCATTCTCGGCCTGCGCCACCCGGCTGCAATGGGACAACCAACACAAGCGTGCTGGCCTGAAGTCTGGCATTTCAACGAACCCATTTATCACCGTGTGATGGACACCGGCCAGCCCGTCCATCTGGAAGACCAGGCATACGTTATTGAGCCGTCTGGCGTGCGTGAAACGCGTTACTTCACGATAACGTATGCGCCATTGCGTGATGAAAACGCACTGGTACGCGGCGTGGTTGTCGTCGCGATAGAAACGACGCGGCGCGTGCACGCTGAACGCGACAATATTACCTTGCAGGAAAAAACCCGCGCCGCAGCCGATCAGCAGGCGTTCCAGTTACAACTCGCGGATCGAATCCGTTCACTGGACACGCCTGAAGAAGTTGCCGCCGCCGCGTGTGAATTACTGGGTGAGCGGCTCGGCATATGGCGCGTGATTTTTTGCGAAATCGATGGCGCCCGTGGCACATTTTTCATCCGCAGCGAGTGGGCGCGTGGCGAGTTTTTTAGTGTCGCGGGCAAAACCAATCGGCTAGACGACTTTGGCCCGGAAAATATCGCGATATTGCGCGCCGGTAACGTGGTGGTGCATAACGACATTGCCATCGACACGCGCACGACCGCTCACCGGCAAGCCTATGAAGGATTTGGCATACGTGCCAATCTGGCGATCCCGTTGCTCAAATCCGGCGCGCTGAGAGTTGTCCTCGGTTTGCATCATGTCGAGCCATATGAATGGTCGCCTGCGGATATTGCGGTTGCAACCGATGTGGCCGAGCGGACGTGGGCCGCAGTCGAGATTGCGCGCGCGCACGCGGAGCTGCGCGCCGAGCGCGACCAGAGCCAGTATATTCTTGACGGCATGACGGAAGGCTTCGCGCTCATCGACCGCGACTGGCGCGTGACCCAGATGAATCGGGCTGGACTGCATGCGGGACACCGCCTGTTGGAAAATGTGATTGGACTTCCAATTTGGGAAACGTGGCCAGAAATCATCGGTACTGATATTGAAGCAATGTATCGTCGCGTGATGGCAAGCCACGTCGCGGAGAACATGGAATCCCCGCTGACTTTTTCTGACGGACAAACCTCGTTTCTTGAAATCACCATATATCCGGCCCTCGTCGGTGGCGTCGCGGTATTTTTCCGTGACGTCAGCGAGCGTAAACAAGTGATCGAAGCGCTTGACATTAGCCGACTACGCGCTGAGCACGCATTGAGCATTGCGCAACTCGGCACTTATGACTGGAACATCCACACCAATGTAGTGGAGAGCTCTGCGCGCAGCCGCGAAATATTTTGCTTTACGGATGAGGAGGGTCATATCGCCGAAGATTTTTTCGGGCGCATCGTTCCGGAAGATGTGAATCGCGTGAGAGATGAGGTCGCGTCTGCAATGCAAAGCGACGGCCACCTGGAAATAGAATATCGTATCCTGCTTCCTGATGGCCGCCGCCGGGATGTCGTCGTTGCGGGCGCGGGGCAACGGGGGTCGGATGGCGCCTGGGCACGGCAGATCGGCGTGATTAGCGACGCGACTGCACGCAGGCTGGATGAAGAAAAACTGCGTGAAGCCGACCGTCGAAAAGATGAGTTTTTAGCGATGCTGGCGCATGAATTAAGAAATCCGCTTGCGCCGATCACGATGGCTGCGCGCATTTTGAGCCGCCCCGGCATCGAGCAGCAGACATTGCAGGAGATGAGCAACATCGTCATCCGGCAAGCTGAGCACATGACCAGCCTGATCGAGGATTTGCTCGACGTGTCGCGCATCAACAAAGGACTGGTCACGCTTGACAACGAAGCGCTCAATCTGAAAGGCGTGGTCGCGAGCGCGGTCGAGCAGGCGCGCGCGCTCATGGAAAAACAGCGCCATGATTTCTCGGTCTCCGTTTGCGGGGAAGAGATTCGCGTCGAAGGTGATCGGGTACGACTGGTGCAAATTTTTACCAATATTTTGAACAACGCCGCCAAGTACACGCCGGCAGGCGGGAAAATTGTGCTGGAATTAACCGCCACGGAGAAACACGCGCAAGTGACGATAATTGACAACGGCATCGGCATGAGCCAGGAACTGCTGCCTCATATATTCGATATTTTTACGCAGGCAGAGCGCACTTCTGATCGAGTACAGGGAGGCCTCGGTTTGGGCTTGTCTCTGGTCAAAAATCTGGTCGCGCTGCACGGTGGCACGGTCATGGCGAAGAGCGCGGGCATTGGCTCGGGTAGTGAATTTACGGTTTGCCTGCCTCTGCTTAAAGACCCGGCGCAATCAAAAACCCTCGCTTCACACGCCTCGGTCGGCCCCACCACTCTGCCGACGATGCGCATCATGGTGGTCGATGACAACGTCGATGCCGCAAAAACACTCGCGATGTTTTTGGAGCTGGATGGACACAGCGTCGCTGTTGCACACACGGCTGAGGACGTCTTGGCGCGCTTACACGCGGCCACGTTGCCTGCACCGCAAGCGTTTTTGCTCGACATCGGCCTGCCGGGCATGGATGGCTACGAGCTGGCGCGCCAGCTTCGCTCGATGCCCGTGGTAGCGACTGCCGTGTTGATTGCATTAACTGGCTACGGGCAGCCGCAAGATCGCGAACGATCATCGGCAGCGAGCTTCAACCACCATCTCGAAAAGCCCGTCGATCCCGAAGCGCTGATGGCGCTACTTAATCGGCTGTAGCGCGCTCGGCGTGATGCGCACTGCGCAAGGTCACCGTGTTATGGTCATGTAAGAAATTGACGCCTTCGGCATCGGCTAAATATTGAACGTCATGCCAATCCAGCAGGCGATAGACCTGCAAGCTGTCTTGCAGGCTATCGGTTCCTGCGGCGATGAATTCAATCTTCAGCACAATTTCGTCATTCGTTACGTGCGCTCTGATCCTCACCTGCCCGGACGACGGCGCAGTGTCGGTCAACGCCAGCAATGCGGCCATAAAAACGCTGCGCAAAATATTTTGCGGCACTTCATCGCAAACACTTGCTGTCTCGTTAATGATCGTAAAGCCCCTGAAGGATAGCTCAGTGGAAACCATTCCCAGGGTGTCTTCAATGCCGACATTAACGGCCACTTGTCGCGTCGCCTTCGGTGCGAGCCAGGTCATCAAATCCATAAAGGAGCTCGACGCGTCGCGCGCCAGCGTTTTAATATTGCCGCTGCTTTTGGTAATCGACAACAAATCGGGCGTGGCCGTTTGCAGGCGCTTTTCCATGATGGCGGCTGTCATACCGATCGGCTGGAGTGCGCCGGCCATGTTGTGCAGCATGGCCGGCATCAAGCGTCGCAGCAGGGCGTAGCGGGCCGCATCGGCGCAAATGTTGGACGGTGGATTCGTGACGCTCATGCCTGATTATAAATAGTTACCAAGTGGCCACTGTGCGCTGTCGCACAGACGATGAATAGTGGGTGCAATAGGGTGAGGTGATCAAGTAGCGCGTAACGAAAATCTTCACCAACCGCGTCAATCGAAGCAAGGATTAAAACATGGAAAATTTGTCCGCCGCCGCACCGCCTCCCGATCAAGCCGCCAGCAAGCGGGTGATCGAAATTCGCAAAGGTCAGGCACCACCGCAACTCAAGCGCGAAGAATTTTCGGCGCGGTTTCGGGCTTCGTTTTATGATCCGGCTTTTCGTGCTGAAGATTTATCGATTGTGCGGCTTGAAGAGCTCGCATGGCAGGCTTACACCGAGGGTCGCAAAGCGCCGATCACGCAAAAAGCCGGACCTGGCTACGCCGATCCCGATTACGATTTATCGGTCGAGTGGGTTGCCACAAAAAAACGCCTCGACGACGCGCAATTGCGCTGGGCCAATCCGGCCACCAAGTCGCAGGTGCTGCTCATCTGCGGCTCGGCGCGCAACGATGGTACCTGCCCAGGTGAAATGAGTAAAACTTTTCGGCTGGTGGGTCTCGCGCGTGAAATTATCGAGCAGGCCGGCATGAATGCCGATGTATTGGACTTGAGTTTGCTCACCTCCGAATACGGTCGCAACATTCACCCCTGCAAAGGTTGCGCATCGACGGCCATGCCGCTGTGCCATTGGCCCTGCAGTTGTTACCCGAATCATTCGCAGAATCAGGTCAACGATTGGATGGCCGATATCTACGAGCGCTGGACTGCCGCGCATGCGGTCATCATTGTCTCGCCCGTCTATTGGTATCAAAGTCCGAGCCCATTGAAGCTGATGATTGATCGCCTCGTGTGCGCTGACGGTGGTAACGCCGACCCAACCTCAACCGGGGGCAAAAAAGCCGACAAAGCGAAAGCGCTCGAGATGGCCGGATGGGATTATCCCAAGCACCTGGCTGGTCGCGCATACGGGCTCGTTGTTCACGGCGACGTGGCCGGTATCGAGGGCTCGCGCCGTGGGCTGTCCGACTGGCTCGACTGGATGGGATTTATCGATGCCGGTGCACAGGCGCGGCTGGATCGCTACATCGGCTACTACGAGCCTTATGCGACCAGTCACGACACGCTCGATCACGATGAAGCGATGCAGGAAGAAACGCGCAATGTGGCACGTGCCGTGGCCAAGAGCGTGGTGGAGTTGCGCGCGGGCAGGTTGCAGGCGGTGCAGCCGAAGCTGTCGCGACCA
>JANMPY010000324.1:0-1863 GCA_031370095.1 Betaproteobacteria bacterium | reverse complement strand
GTCACCGGCAGCTTCACGCCGGCACCCATTTGCGATTTCACAAACGCCTCCGCAAACGTGACGCCCACGCCCATCACTTCGCCGGTCGATTTCATTTCAGGGCCGAGAATAGTATCGACGCCGGGAAATTTGATGAATGGAAACACCGCCTCTTTCACCGAGTAATACGGCGGAATCACTTCACCGACAATTCCCTGCGCGTTCAGCGAGCGCCCCGCCATGCAGCGCGCGGCAATTTTTGCGAGCGGCAACGAAGTCGCTTTGGAAACGAAAGGCACGGTGCGCGAGGCTCTGGGGTTTACTTCGAGCACAAAAACTTTCGCGACCCCCTCGTGGTCCTGAATCGCGAATTGCACGTTCATCAGTCCCACAACATTAAGGCCCTTCGCCATCAACACCGTTTGTTTGCGCAGCTCATCCTGCAATTCAGGTGACAGCGAAAACGGTGGCAAGGAACAGGCCGAATCACCCGAATGCACACCTGCCTGCTCGATATGCTCCATGATGCCGCCGATGATCACACGCTCACCATCGCTGACCGCGTCAACGTCGACTTCGATGGCGTCGTTCAAAAAGCGATCCAGCAGCACCGGCGAATCGTTCGAGACTTTCACGGCTTCGCGCATGTAGCGCTCAAGATCGGATTCGACGTGGATGATTTCCATCGCCCGGCCACCCAGCACATAGCTCGGCCGCACCACCAGTGGATAGCCGATTTCACGCGCTTTGATGATCGCCTCTTCATTGGTGCGCGCGGTGCGGTTCGGCGGTTGCAGCAGCCCCAATTCATGAATCAGTTTTTGAAATCTTTCGCGATCTTCGGCCATGTCGATCATGTCCGGCGTGGTGCCGATGATCGGCACGCCATTCGCCTCCAGCGCGCGCGCGAGCTTCAACGGTGTCTGTCCGCCGAACTGCACAATTACACCAACCGGCTTTTCCAGGTCAACAATTTCCAGCACGTCCTCCAACGTCAGCGGCTCAAAATAAAGCCGGTCGCTGATGTCGTAATCGGTCGATACCGTTTCCGGATTGCAATTAACCATGATGGTTTCATAGCCATCCTCGCGCAGGGCGAGGGCCGCATGTACGCAGCAATAATCGAATTCGATGCCCTGCCCGATGCGGTTTGGTCCGCCGCCGAGAATCATTATTTTTTTGTTGTTGGTAGGACGCGATTCGCATTCTTCGTCGTAGCTTGAATACATGTACGCGGTAGAGGTCGCAAACTCAGCCGCACAGGTGTCGACCCGTTTATACACTGGGCGAATATGGAAAGAATGCCGTCTGGCGCGGACTTCAGCCTCTTTTCGCTTCAAGAGGTGCGCCAATCGGCGATCCGAGAATCCCATGCGCTTGATTTCGCGCATCTCAACCGCGTCGATTTGTTCCAGCGTTTTTTTCTCAATCGCCAATTCGCGGTCAACCAGCTCTTTGATTTGCGCCAGAAACCACGGATCGATTTTTGTGTAGCCGTGAATTTCTTCGAGCGACATGCCAATGCCGAAAGCATCGGCCACATACCAAAGCCGTTCGCCGCGCGGATACGCCAGCTCATCGCCGATTTTCTCAGGGTCGACCGTTTTCAGATTGAAGCCATCGACACCCGTTTCCAAACCACGCAACGCCTTTTGCAGCGACTCATGAAAATTGCGACCGATGGCCATCACTTCCCCGACGCTCTTCATCTGCGTCGTCAGCCGATCATCGGCTTGCGGAAATTTTTCAAACGCGAAGCGCGGCACTTTGGTCACCACGTAATCAATCGATGGCTCAAATGAAGCGGGTGTCGCACCACCGGTGATATCGTTTTTCAATTCATCAAGCGTGTAGCCGACGGCTAACTTGGCAGCGATTTTTGCA
>JANMPY010000289.1:0-1782 GCA_031370095.1 Betaproteobacteria bacterium | reverse complement strand
ATACGCGACTCGCGCTGGGCAGATTGGCGCAGGCGTGGCGGCAGCGGTTTCAGATTCCTGTGCTGGCGCTGACCGGCAGTAACGGCAAGACCACGGTGAAGGAAATGCTGCGTGCCATTCTTGTCGCACATTTCGGCGACGCCAACGCGCTGCTCGCCACCGAAGGTAATCTCAATAACGACATCGGCGTGCCGCAAATGTTGCTGCGCTTGAACGCGCAACACAAGCTGGCAATTTTTGAACTGGGGATGAATCATCTCGGTGAGATTGCATACCTCACGCGTCTGGTCGAGCCGGATGTCGCGCTCATCATCATGTCGGGCAGCGCGCATATCGGCGAGCTCGGTAGCCGTGAAGCGATTGCCCAGGCCAAAGGCGAAATTTTTGCCGGCCTCAAAGCCGATGGCATCGCGGTCATCAACATGCACGACCGCTTCGGCACGTATTGGAAAGTGCTGGCGGGCGAGCATCGCGTGATCGGCTTCGGCGTACTCGCCGAAGATGACGTGTGTGCAACATTTGGTGATGATCTCCTTAGCCCGCTGACGATTGCCTATCAAGGCGGCCAAATCAATGTGCGTCTGCAAGTATTGGGACGCCACAACCAGCGCAACGCACTTGCCGCCGCTGCTGGTGCATGCGCGTTGGGCGTTCCGCTGGCTGCAATCAAAGCCGGCCTTGAGTCATTTCATGGCGTCGCCGGACGATTGCAAGCTCACTGCGGCCACAATTCGGCCACCATCATCGACGACACTTACAACGCCAATCCCGACTCGGTCAAAGCCGCCATCGCTGTCCTTGCCAAATTTCCGCCGCCGCGCATTCTCGTCTTGGGTGACATGGGTGAACTCGGTGCGAGTGCTGTAGAAATGCACGCCGATGTTGGCACAGTCGCGCGCGATGCCGGCATCGATTCTTTCTGCGCAACCGGTGAATTGATGCAGGGTGCGGTGCGCGCGTTCGGTAAAGGCGGTGAACATTTTCAGGAAATTGATTTGCTCGTCAATGCGATCAAGCCGCGCCTGACCGCCGATACGCACGTGCTGGTGAAAGGCTCGCGCTTCATGAAAATGGAACGCGTGGTCGCGCAACTGGTGCCCAATTTTCACGGAGCCATCCATTAAATGCGCTTCGTTCAGAAACTTGAGATCGAGGTTCGTGTCGAGCGCCCGCTGGCGCGGGGGTCGTCACTCACAAGCTGTGCGGGTCGCAGTCTTGAAAGGCGCTCCCAATGCTGTTAGAACTTTTCCAATGGCTCGCCAAAGATTTCCGCGTGTTCAGCGTGTTCCAGTACATCACGCTGCGAACCGTGCTCGCGGCACTTACTGCATTGGCCATTTCTTTCATCATCGGGCCGTGGATGATTCGTAAACTCACCGCGTTAAAAATCGGCCAGTCGATTCGCGATGACGGACCACAAACGCATTTAGTCAAAGCCGGTACGCCGACGATGGGTGGCGCGCTTATTTTGGCGGCGGTGGCGGTGACCACCTTGCTGTGGGGTGATCTGGAAAACCGCTACGTGTGGGCATGCCTGGTGACGACTATCGGCTTCGGTGCGATTGGCTGGATCGATGATTACCGCAAGGTGGTGTTCAAAAATCCGAAGGGCTTATCCGCGCGCGCCAAATTTTTCTGGCAGACGGTGATTGCGGTGCTGGCACTTTCGTATCTGGCCTATCGCACCAATCTGCCGCAGCAGACTGACTTGATCGTGCCGTTTTTCAAAACAGTCGCGATCCCGCTCGGCACCTTCGGCTTTATTGTGCTCGGCTGGTTTGT
>JANMPY010000277.1:0-6154 GCA_031370095.1 Betaproteobacteria bacterium | reverse complement strand
TGCCGATGGTGCCGACCTGATCGACTCTGCCGCGTTGCGCGGTCTGGGGTCGGATCAGACGCTGGTGTTGGTCAACGGCAAGCGCCGCCACACGGTGTCGCTGGTGAATTTATTCGGCGCGCGCAATCGCGGCAATACCGGCACCGACATGAATGGGATCCCACTGTTGGCCATTGAAAACGTGCAGGTGCTGCGCGATGGTGCCGCCGCACAGTACGGCTCGGACGCGATTGCCGGCGTGATCGATATTGGCTTGAAAAAACGTCTCGGCTGCGAAACGGTATTTGGTTACGCGCAGTACTCGGCTGGCGACGGCAAGAATTATTTGGCCTCCGCCTATTGCGGTCTACAGGTCGGCGAGAAAGGCGTGATTGGCGTCACCGCTGAATACCTGGATCGCGGGCGCTCCAATCGTGCCGAAGCCGGCAACCCACGCATCATCGGCGATACCGAATCGAAAAACGCGACCGTCTACGTTAATGGTGAATTGCCCACCAGCCCCACGGGCAAGTTTTATTTCACGCTCGGCAGCCAGACCCGCGAAGCATCGTCGGCAGCGTTTGCGCGCGGTGGCATCGGCTCCGACGATATCCCGTCGCGCAATTCGGCGGCGCAATATCCGAACGGATTCGTGCCGTTCATCAATGGCGACATCGATGACCGCTACATTACCGTCGGTCATCGCGGCCAATTTGGGGACTGGAACGCGGATCTCTCGCAGACCTACGGCTACAACAAGCTGCGCTACAACATCAGCAACACCATCAACGCCTCGATCGCCAACCTGAATTTGCTCGGCGGTGGCAAGGGCACCAGCGCGAGCGCTTTCGACGCTGGTGGTTTTTCGTTCGGGCAGTTGACGACTAATTTCGACATGAGCCGGTTTTATTCCGGGATCGCCAACGGGATGAATCTGGCCTTCGGTGCCGAATACCGGCGCGAAAATTATCAGATCCGGGCTGGTGAACGCGGCTCGTATATCGATGCCGATGGCGTCGGTGTCGGCGGCAATGCGGGCAGCCAGGGATTCCCCGGTTTTCAGCCGAGTGACGCGACGGATCGCAGCCGCCATAGCATCGCAGCCTACGTCGATGTTGAGACCGACATCACCACGCAATTTAAAACACAAGCCGCGTTGAGAGCCGAAAAATTCAGCGATTTTGGTTCGACCGTCACGGGAAAACTTGCCGCGAGTTACAAAATCAACGAGCAGATCTTGTTGCGCGGCTCGGCAAGTAGCGGCTTTCGCGCGCCATCATTGCAGCAGGTGTATTTCTCCTCGACCTTTACAGATTTCATCAGTGGCGTGCCTCTGGATGTCGTGCTGGCACCTAACGGCGGCGCGATTGCGAACGCGGCCGGAATACCGAAGCTTACGGAAGAAAAATCCAAGAGCTTCACACTTGGCCTGACCTGGAGTCCGACCACAGCACTTGCCGTGACGGCGGATTTATATCGCATCAATATCGATGACCGCATTGTGTTGTCGGGTCGCTTTGATGCAGACAATTTCCCGGCTTTGGGTTCGATACTGTCGAGCCTGGGCGTCGGCCAGGCGCAATTCTTCGTCAACTCTGTCAACACGCAGACCAAGGGACTCGACCTCACCGTGTCGCACAAGGCCGATCTGGGTGGCGGAATGGGCAAGCTTTCCACCTACCTCGCCATGAACGTGAGCAAGACCGAAGTCACCGGCATCAAGGCTCCCAGATCATTGGCCGGATTCGAGGATGTGCTGCTGTCCGAACGCGAGCGCCTGTTCATCGAGCAAGGCGGTCCGCGCACCAAGGCGACGCTGGGCTTTGACCTCGTGACGGGTCCGGTCGAAACGGACTTGAAGATTATTCACTTCGGCAAACAGACGCTCGGCACGTTCTCGGGAACAGAGGCCGGTGTACCGAATGCAAAATATGCACCCAAGACCTCGGCTGACTTAAGCCTCACCTACAGCTTTGACAAGAACATGAAGATCACGCTCGGCGGCACCAACATTTTCAATGTCAAGCCGAGCAAGCAGGATCCCAATGAAACCGACAACGGTTTTATTTACGACAGCGTACAGTTTGGCCTGAACGGTGCGTCGTACTTTGTCCGCTTCTGGAAGAAATTCTGATCGGGCGTGCGGCTAATTTTACGAAGCATTCAATCCCGCATTACAAAAACGTTGAGGCCCGCTAACTGCGGGCCTTTTCGATTGCGGCACGATTCCCGGACAAGCAAGTGCTCATCCGGGCATTGATGGCAGGGTGCCTTATGCCGATTTCAAATCAGCCGCCTCAATCGGTAACTTGCGAATGCGTTTACCGGTCGCGGCAAATACCGCGTTGGCCACGCTCGGCCCGCAGGTTGCCGTCACTGGCTCACCGATTCCGCCCGGCTTTTCAGTGGACGTCACCAGATGCACCTCGACCACCGGCATCTGGTTCATGCGCAACACCTGGTAATCGTGGAAATTGCTCTGCTCGACTTTGCCATCCTTGAAGGTGATTTTCGATAGCAGCACCGCCGACATGCCGTAGGCAACGCTCGATTCAATTTGCGCTTTCACGATGTCAGGATTGACCATCGTGCCGCAGTCGACCGCACACGTCACTTTGTGTACGCGCACCTCGCCTTTATTGATGGAAACTTCCGAAACCTGCGCGACGTACGTGCCGTAGCCTTCCATCAATGCCACACCCTGAAAGCGACCCTTGGGCGCTTTGCCCCAGTTAGCTTTGCTGGTGGCGATATTGAGCACATTACGATAGCGTTCGGCCTCTTTGCCATTGAGCATCGCCATGCGATAGGCGACCGGATCTTGTCCAGCGGCCGACGCCATTTCGTCGATGAAACTTTCATTGGCAAAGCAATTCAATGCGTGCGAAACCGAACGCCAATAACCGACGCGCACACCAGCGTCGTGTATCGCCAGCTCGACGTTGGTATTGGCAATGTCGTAGGGCACCAAGGCGGCTTCGGCCATGAACGGCTCGACGCCGTCCTTCACAAACGCGGGAAATAGACGTGCCGTGACCGAAGGCGAGGTGAGACGAAACTTCATCGCGATTGGTTTGCCGCTGGCGTCCAGTCCGCCAGCAAGCGTGGTCAGACTGACCGGACGATAAAAATCGTGCGTCATGTCGTCTTCACGCGTCCAGATCAGCTTCACGGGTTTGCCGACCGCTTTGGAAATCTGCACCGCCTGCACGATGAAGTCGACATCAATGCGCCGCCCGAATCCTCCGCCCAGAAAAGTGGTGTGGACTTTCACTTTTTCTTTTGGCAGACCGGTGATTTGCATCGCAACGCCTTCGGCCATTTGTGGAAATTGCGTGGGACCATAAATATCGCAGCCGTCGGCGCGCACATCAGCCGTGAAATTCATCGGCTCCATGGTCGCGTGCGCGAGAAATGGCAGTTCGTAACTCGCCTCCAGTTTTTTGGCGGCACCATTCATCGCTTTATCGACGTCACCGGTTTTCTTCAGTGTCGCCGCTGGTTTTGCAAGCGCGTCTTTGAGGCCTTGTGAAATGCCGGCCGATGACAGCGTTGCACCTTTGCCGTTATCCCAATTGATGTTGAGTGCATCGCGCGCAGTCTTGGCTTGCCAGAACGACTTCGCCACCACCGCGACACCGTCATCGATTTTTACTACCGCGATCACGCCGGGCATCGATTTGGCTTTGGCATCATCCACACTGATGGGCTTACCGCCCAGTACCGGGCACTGCGCCAACGATGCAATCAGCAGGCCAGGCAATTGCACGTCGATCCCATATTCGGCTTTGCCGGTAACCTTTGCGGGCGTATCCAGACGCTTGACGGGTTTGCCGATAATCTTCCATGCCTTCGCGTCTTTCAGCGCGACTTCTTTTGGCACTGGCAATGTCGCCGCTTTAGTCGCAAGCTGGCCGTAGAAAAGTTTCTTGCCGCCTTTGCTGACGACGGTGCCGTTTTCTGCGCGGCAATCCGACTCTGGTATTTTCCATTCATTCGCCGCCGCCGAGATCAGCATCATGCGCGCCTGTGCGCCGACTTTACGCATGCTGTCGAAAGCATCGCGCACGCTGGTGGAGCCGCCGGTGAGTTGTCCGCCGAGGAGGCTATTGATGTACATCGGATCGGCACCGGCCATTTCAATTTTCACGCGGCTCACGTCGACCTCGAGTTCCTCTGCGACCAGCATCGGTATCGATGTGTAGGTGCCCTGGCCCATTTCAGATCGATGACAAATGATGGTGATGGTGTTGTCGCTGCCGACGCGCACCCAGCCGTTCATGGCAGTCGCCGTTGATGCAGTGGCGCCGAATACAGGAAGTTGAAAGCCGACCATCAATCCGCCCGACAGTGCGGCCGAGGTTTTCAGGAAATTGCGACGGCTGGTATTTTTTAATGTATTCATGTTCATGCCCCTTTCTTGGCCGACATCTGCGCCGCTGCAACATGGATCGCCGCGCGCATCCGCTGATAGGTGCCGCAACGGCAAATGTTGCCGCTCATGGCTTGATCGATATCCGCGTCCGAGGGATTTTTATTTTTATTTAAGAGAGCCACGGCCGACATGATCTGGCCCGATTGGCAATAGCCGCACTGCGGCACATCCAGCGCGATCCATGCCTGCTGCACGGGATGCAGGCCATTTGTCGCGATGCCTTCGATGGTGGTGATTTTTTTGCCCGCAACCGCCGACAGCGGTGTCGAGCAGGAGCGCACCGGTTCGCCATTCACATGTACCGTGCAGGCACCACACAGTGCCCGACCGCAGCCGAATTTGGTGCCGTTCATTTTGAGATCATCGCGCAGCGCCCATAGCAGCGGCGTGTCCGGACTTGCGTTAATGGTGACGGCTTTGCCGTTGACAGTCAGTTTTGTCACGATGCTTACTCCTCGAGGCGGTTGGACAGGGTCACCGTAATGTTACCCAGAAAATGTTGTCAGGGAAATGCCCGGCAATGCGGCTCGAGTGCCATTTGGCCTCGCATAAGCGATGGGTACTCGCAAAAAAAAATGAAACCCTAGCATTGGCGGCGCTTTCCAAGCCATTTATGCCTGCAAAGCGCACCAGTCCTGGCGTTTCATCAAATTGACCGCCTCAAACATTAAATCGGTCAATGACTTGAAATCTTCATCTTTCGGCACTATCATTTAGCACTCTAAAAGGTCGAGTGCTAACAAACGCGTTCCCTTTCTGGTCTTGCCGGTCGCAACCGTCCGGTTTTTTCTTGTAAATCAATGTTTTACCCTAAGGAGTGAGCAATGAAACTACGTCCTTTGCACGATCGCGTGATCGTCAAGCGTTTGGAAGAAGAGCGGAAAACCGCATCCGGCATCGTCATCCCTGACACGGCCGCCGAAAAACCTGACCAAGGCGAAGTATTGGCTGTCGGTCCAGGCAAGAAGAACGACGAAGGCAAAGTGTTCCCGGTTGACGTCAAAGTCGGCGACAAGATTTTGTTCGGCAAATATTCCGGCACCACCGTGCGCGTTGACGGCGACGAATTATTGGTCATGCGCGAAGAAGACATCATGGCGGTAGTTGCCTGATTGTTTTCAGCATCCGTCATTAAACAAATTTGAAAGGAATTCATCATGGCTTCAAAAGAAGTTAAGTTCGGCGGCGACGCACGCGTTCGCATGGTTCATGGAGTGAACGTTCTCGCCAACGCAGTTAAAGTTACGCTCGGCCCGAAAGGCCGTAACGTGGTTCTTGAGCGCTCGTTCGGCGCGCCGACCATCACCAAAGACGGTGTATCGGTTGCCAAGGAAATCGAGCTCAAAGACAAATTCGAAAACATGGGCGCGCAGATGGTCAAGGAAGTTGCTTCCAAGACCTCCGATGTTGCTGGCGATGGCACCACCACCGCTACCGTGTTGGCACAGGCGATTGTCGTTGAAGGCATGAAGTATGTTGCCGCCGGCATGAACCCGATGGATCTGAAGCGCGGTATCGATAAGGCTGTTATCGCCATCGTTGCTGAGTTGAAGAAAATCTACAAGCCAACCACGACCAACAAGGAAATCGCTCAAGTTGGTTCGATCTCGGCTAACTCCGATGAAAACATCGGCAAGATCATTTCCGATGCCATGGAAAAAGTCGGCAAAGAAGGCGTGATCACCGTTGAAGACGGCAAGTCGCTGGAGTCCGAACTCGACGTCGTCGAAGGCATGCAGT
>JANMPY010000270.1:0-1629 GCA_031370095.1 Betaproteobacteria bacterium | reverse complement strand
TTCTCTGGTCGGGCAACGCGTACTCGGTCGCGCAGTTACGCGACACCGGAAAAACAGAGGTTCAGGCAACAGAAATGTGGATGAAGATGATCAAGCACATGCCAGCTCCGGTTACCGCAAGGATGCGCCTGGAAATCGCCTGGGTATATGCGAATCCGAAGCTGACCCAGTATCAGGTGGAACTCGCGCGGCATAAAGTATGTATGTCCGAGAAATGGCCCACGTTCAAAGCGCCATGACAAAGGGAAACCGCCACTCAGTCAGCTAAATTGGCGCGGTGAAACGCTAGGTGATCGGCGATGAAAGTAGAAATAAAATAGTAGCCGTGATCGTAGGCGGCATGACGTCGCAGCGTCAGTGGCTGCCCGGCAATTTCGCAGGCGGCTGCAAATAGCTCGGGGTTTAGTTGCTGTTGCGCCAAAAATTTATCACTCAAACCCTGATCGACGAGAATGCCATTCGGAAACGGTTTGCGACGCTCGCGCATCAGCGCACTCGCGTCGTGTTGTTTCCAAAGCTGACGATCAGACCCCAGATAATTACCGAGCGCTTTTTCGCCCCACGCACATTGCGTCGGCGCGCTGATCGGCGCGAAGGCCGAGACCGAGCGATAAATATCCGGATGCCGCAAGGCCAACGTCAATGCGCCGTGGCCGCCCATCGAGTGGCCGAAAATGCCGATGCGGTCGCCGCGCGCGGGGAAATTATTCACGATCAGCGCGCGCAATTCCTCGCTGACCCATGTCTCCATCTTGAAATGCGTATTCCATGGCGCAGCGGTCGCATCGAGATAAAAGCCGGCACCTTCGCCGAAATCCCAATCTTTAGTGGCGTCGGCAATACCGGTGTTGCGCGGGCTGGTATCGGTGGCGACCAGCATCATGCCGAGCTCCGCCGCGAGTCGCTGCGCACCGGCTTTGATCATGAAGGTTTCTTCGGTGGCGGTCAGACCGGCGAGAAAAAACAGCACTGGCACGGATCCCAACTTTGCCTGCGGCGGCTGATACACTGAAAAACGCATTGGTAAACCAACGGCGGTTGATTGGTGCGAATAAAAACCCTGCACACCGCCAAAGCAGCCATGTTCACTGACGATTTCCAACATCAGTAAATCACCACCGAGCGAATTGATTCGCCACTTTTCATCAACGCAAATCCATCGTTGATTTTTTCCAGCGGCAATCGGTGTGTGATGAGGTCATCGATGTTGAGTTTGCCTTCCATATACCAATCGACAATTTTTGGCACATCCGTGCGCCCGCGTGCGCCGCCGAAGGCCGAGCCTTCCCATTTGCGCCCAGTGACGAGTTGAAACGGTCGCGTACTGATTTCAGCACCCGCCTCAGCCACGCCGATGATGAGCGAGCGTCCCCAACCTTTGTGGCAACACTCCAGCGCCTGGCGCATGGTTTTGGTATTGCCGATACATTCAAAGCTGTAGTCGGCACCGCCATCGGTCAACTGCACAATGGCATCGACGACGTTCTCGACATTCTTTGGATTGATGAAGTGCGTCATGCCGAACTTGCGGGCCATGGCCTCGCGCTCGGGGTTCAGGTCCACGCCGATGATCTTGTCGGCCCCGACCATCTTGGCGCCTTGAATCACATTCAAGCCAATGCCGCCCAG
>JANMPY010000249.1:0-5561 GCA_031370095.1 Betaproteobacteria bacterium | reverse complement strand
TTCTCTTATATGGAACAAAAATCCAAGCTGGGAATTCTGGAAAAATTGACACGCGCAGCAAAGCCACCGAAGTCTGCTACACGTCTGTCGTCAGTTGCCAACTCCATCAGGTTGCTGAAAACATTTACCGATGAGGAGCATGAACTCGGTGTCAGCAGTCTGGCCAAGCGCCTGGGACTTGCCAAGAGCACAGTTCACCGTCTTGCATCCACGCTCATCAAGGATGACATGCTTGAGCAAGACAAGGAGACTGGCAAGTATCGTCTCGGGCTGGCGCTGTTTGAGCTTGGGGCACGCGTGCGCCGCAAGATGAATGTGTTCAACGAAGCGCAAGCCGCCCTTAAGGAGCTCGTGGATAAAACCGGCGAAACTGCGCATCTGACCCTGCTCGACCATGCAAGCGTGCTGTTTCTCTACAAGTTTGAGAGCCGTCAGGCCATCCGGATGAAATCAGTCCTGGGCGCACGCGTTCCCGCGCACTGCACTGCCGACGGCAAGGCGCTGCTCGCTTATCAGACGGACGAAATGGTTAAGTCGATCGCGGTTGATGGCTTGGCGGCAGTAACGCCGAAGACGATCATCGATGTCCGTCTGTTGTTGGCTGATCTGGCGCAGGTGCGCGCCCGCGGCTACGCGCTTGATGATGAAGAAACCGAGATAGGCTTGCGCGCCATTGCTGCGCCGATACGCGACCACACCGGCGAGGTGGTGGCGGCGATCAGTATCGCAGGCCCGATTCAGCGTATGACCAAGAAGGTCGTGTTGTCCTATGCCCCTAAGGTCGTTGCTGCGGCAGTGGCGATTTCGGCACGCCTCGGCCATTCCCCCCGGCACGCGATGCGCCTGCAGCGCTTTGCCTGATTAGCTGCAATCCCGATATTCGTGGTTTCAGTCATGTCCGTCATCAAAATTATCGACAGCAGCATCGAGTTCGAGTGCGGTAGCGAAGATACGATTACGCGTGCCGCATTGCGCGCAGGCCTTGGCATGCCCTATGAATGTAACGTGGGATGTTGCGGCACCTGCAAGTTTGAACTGATCGACGGAGCCGTAGATTCCGCGTGGCCTGCTGCGCCGGCGCTGTCGGAACGCGACCGATCCAAAAACCGGGCGCTTGGCTGCCAGTCACATCCGCAAGGAGATTGCACGATCAAAGTCCGGGTTGCCGAGCAATATTTGCCGATGCATCGACCGCGCCGCTTTGTGGCCGCGCTGGCATCGATTCGCGACATCACGCATGACATCCGCGAGTTCCACCTGCAAGCGGATGAATCGCTGCCGTTTTTGCCGGGCCAGTATGCCTTGCTGTCTTTGCCAGACCTGTCGTGGCAAAGAGCTTATTCAATGAGTAACGCTGTCACCGGTAAGGGTGACGCAATCTGGCAATTCCAGATCAAGCGCATGCCGGGTGGGCAGGGCACCACCGTGCTGTTTGACCGGCTTCGGATCGGCGATCAAGTCGGGATGGACGGACCGTATGGCAGCGCCTATCTGCGTGAAGACAGTGCGCGCGATGTGGTTTGTATCGCTGGCGGATCTGGCATTTCACCGATGCTGTCGATCACCCGTGCAATGATGGTTAGCCCGACGATGGCGGCCCGCAAACTGCACTTCTTTTATGGCGGTCGTACACTGCGCGACATTTGCGGTGAAGCCGAGTTGCGCGAGCTGCCGGGATTCGCTGAGAGATTGTTTTATCACCCCTCGCTGTCGATGCAGGACGCAGACGCAGGCTGGAGCGGGCACGTCGGCTTCGTGCACGAAAACGTTTTACCTACAATACGCGGGACACCGACCGACTATGAGTATTATTTTGCCGGGCCACCCGCCATGACCCAGGCAACCCAGCGGTTGCTGATGCAAAACAAAGTGCCATTGACGCAAATGCACTTTGACCAGTTTTACTGATCCACTGCGGTGATTCATTGCTGGCGGGTCTGTGCTTTCAATTTTTGGCCTGACCCCTGACTGCGTAAGGAAGAATGATGTCGAAATTGAGATTGTCGTTTGGCTGCTGGAATTATGATCGTACGCGTGCGCTGATGGACGGGCGCGTTCAAGCCGATGGCATTGATCTCAATTACCTCAATATGCCAGTCGAGGAAACATTCTTTCGCATGCTGCGCCACAAGGAATTTGAAGTTGCCGAAATGTCTTTGTCTTCTTATACCGTTTCGCTGTTTTCCGAGGCGCGCCCCTTCATTGCGATCCCGATTTTCCCCTCGCGATTCTTCAGACATTCCTGCATTTATGTCAATGCGGCGTCGGGCATCAAGGAGCCAAAAGACCTGATTGGCAAGCGCATCGGCAATCCTGAATATCAGATGACCGCCCCAGCATGGATACGCGGCATCCTGCAAGATGAATACGACGTACCGGTGGACAGCGTCACGTACTTTACGGGTGGCGAAGAAGAGCCTGGTCGGCCTGAAAAACTCAAGCTCAATCTGCCACCCAACATCAAGGTGGAGCGCATCGAGCCGCAGCAGACGCTGTCGGCGATGCTTGCCAACGGCGAAATCGACGCACTGTACACCGCGCGCATGCCCTCGTCCTATCTCAATGGTGGCGGCAAGGTGAAGCGGCTGTTTGGAAGCTATGTTGATGTCGAGAAAGCGTATTACCGCAAAACAAAAATCTTCCCGATCATGCACACCGTGGTGATCCGGCGCGATGTGTATGAGCAGAACCGTTGGGTCGCACAGTCGCTGTACAAGGCTTTCTGCGAAGCGCAAGCGGAGACTTATAAGGATCTCTACGAAACTGCCGCGCTGAAGGCAATGCTGCCCTGGCTGACCGCACATGTCGAGGAAGCGCGCGCGGAAATGGGGGAAGATTTCTGGCCCTATGGGCTTGAGAAAAACTACGCGACACTGGACACCTTCCTGCGCTATTCCTTTGAGCAGGGTTTGTCGAAGCGCAAGTTGAATCCGCAAGACCTGTTTGCGCCCGAGGCGCTTGAAACGTTCAAAATCTGACGTGATGGAACCGCCGTATGAGCGACAGCACAAAAAAGTCCGATAAAAAATCGCATACGATCAGTGATCATCAGTATGGTGAGGATTTCTACCATTCCCACGATGGCGAGGACTCTGCTGACCACGATCATGACGATTTCGCCGATGACGGATCGATTGAAAACAATCCGATCTGGATCGCGGATAACGTCATGCTGATCAGCGTTGGAATCGATATCGGTTCGTCCGGTACCCAAGTCGTATTTTCGCGACTCGCGCTGCGCCGACGCGGCGAGGATCTTTCCAGCCGCTATATTGTTGAATCCCGTGAAACGATTTATCAATCGCCGGTCGCACTGACACCGTATCAGAGCGAGACCCGGATTGACGAGCATGCGCTGGGTGCGATTATCGATCAGGCCTATGCTGCGGCCAAGCTGCATCCAGACGATATCGACGCTGGCGTCGTCATCCTTACCGGTGAGGCCTTGCGTCGCGAGAATGCCGAGGGAATTGCCGACGTGATTGCCGAACAGGGCGGTGAATTTGTCTGCGCGTCAGCAGGACATCACATGGAAGCGATGCTGGCCGCCTATGGTTCAGGTGCGGCCAAGGTGTCGCACGATAGCGGCAATCGAATTCTGAATATCGACATTGGTGGAGGCACTACAAAACTTGCCATTGTCGAACGGGGCAAGGTGCTGCATACCGCTGCGGTGCATATCGGCGGCAGGCTGATCGTGGTGGATAAGGAGGACTGCATCACGCGGCTTGATCCCACCGGGAAATATCACGCCAAGCTGGCGGGATTCGATTGGAAGCTGGGTGATGCGGTCACGCGCGAGCAGATGGCGATGGTGGCTGATGGCATGGCCAATGCAATGCTTGTGGCCATTTATGGCGATGAATTACCCGATACGATTTCGCAACTCTATCTGACGGACCGACTGCCGCATCTCGGTGCGATTTCCGGCGTCATGTTTTCGGGTGGTGTTGGTGAGTATGTCTATGATCGCGAGACGCGCGATTTTGGCGATTTGGGAAAACTGCTGGGGTCGGCAGTTCGCCAAAAACTGTCATCGGGCGCATTTCCCTGGGAACTGTTGCCGGCAGGCGAGTGCATTCGTGCGACGGCGCTGGGCGCGTCTGAATACAGCGTGCAACTGAGCGGCAATACGACTTATATTTCAAGTCCCGCTGAACTGCTGCCGCGCCGCAATCTGCAGGTGCTGACGCCCGCTTACGAATTTGGGCAGGAAATTATTTCAGCCGATGTGACGTTCGCCATCCAACGCCACTACAAGGCCTTTGATCTAGTCGAGGGTGAGGCTGAAGTGGCGCTGGCGTTTCGCTGGCGCGGCGCGCCTTCGTACCAACGCATACACGCATTCGCGCAAGGCATTGTGGCCGGCATGGAAAAAACGCTCGCGCGCGGCGCACCGCTGTTCGTTGTGCTCGACGGCGATATCGCGCAGACGCTGGGCAGGCTGCTGCGCGAGGAACTCAATGTCGAGAGCAACATACTGGTTATCGACGGCGTGACGCTTTGGGATTTTGACTACATTGATCTGGGGCGCATTCGCATGCCTTCCTTTACGGTACCGGTTACGGTCAAGTCGCTGGTGTTCAACGAGGATCCACGCGCGCTGCGTCGGCATGCGCCCAGTCACGGCCACCACCATCATGACGAACGCGGACACACACATGCGTGAAATACGCGATCACAACCGCACGTTTGCTGCTGGCGCGCGTAACTTGCTGATGCTGTTGGTCGCCACGCTTTTCACATATCTTGCACCGACTACGGCAGGCGCGGTTGAGGCGAGCCGCGATGTGACGGCAGCGTCGGAACTAAAAGGTGTCGACCGCAGCGAGCGACTGCTGGCCAAAGCGCACGCAGAAGGGGTCCTGAACCTTTATGCCACCATGGGGCAGGAACAAATCAATGCGCTTGCCGCAGCGTTTGAAAAAAAATATGGCATCAAGGTAAACATCTGGCGCGCAAATTCGGAGAGCGTACTACGCCGCGCTGTTACCGAAGCCAAGGGCGGGCGCTTTGAAGTTGACGTGATCGAAAGCAACGGCTTTGAGCTGGAGTCGCTGCATCTGGAACAATTGGCGCAGCCTGTCTATACGCCTTACGCTGCCCAGATGATCGCCGAAGCCCAACCCGCGCACCGCGAATGGATCGGCAATCGGGCGAACCTGTTCGTGTTTGCCTACAACTCGCAGAAAGTTCGCCGCGATGAGTTGCCCAAGACTTACGCCGATCTGCTTGACCCGCGCTGGAAAGGAAAGCTTGCGGCCGAGGCGGACAATATCGACTGGTTTTTTACGGTGGGACGCGAGTTGGGCGAGGAGCGCGCCACCAAATTATTCAGCGAGATCGCACGCATCAATGGTTTGCAATTACGCAAGGGTCATCCGCTGCTCGCCAGCCTGACCGCGTCCGGCGAAGTCACAGCGGTAACGGCTACCTACAATTATTTTATAGACAAGCTGCGCAAGGAAAAGTCTGCACCGGTCGACTGGGTCGCTGTTACGCCGGCGATTGCGCGCATCAGCGGCATCGCGCTGTCGCGTCGTGCGCCGCACCCTTACGCC
>JANMPY010000517.1:0-1503 GCA_031370095.1 Betaproteobacteria bacterium | reverse complement strand
TTGAGGAGAAAATTTAATGGTTTGGCTTGGCAACGATTTGTCTTAGCGTGGGCTCGCTCTCGATAAAAAGTCGCCATATTTTCTGGCAAAAAGCGCGGGGCACTGGCTACGGCCAGATTGAGGCCGCGCATGATTGACGGTGCGCTCGCGCACGCAACGCGAACAGCTGGATCGCCATTTAACGTGCCTCACAGCGGATAAATGGCTGGAAACGCGCGCCAGTGCTCGCGTTTGCCATTCCGAACTATTGCACATTGACCACCACGCACGTCAACCTCGACCAGCGAAACGCCGTTGTTAGGGTTTATTATTCGTCCAATAAATTTCAGGAGAGAGAAATGCCAAACATGAATGATGCTCCGCGTGAAGTTGCTGGTGACGCATTGAGTCATGCCGCAACAGCGCCGCGCAAACTCCATCCGATGCTGATCATTGCGGCCGGTGCGGTCACGCTGTTCAGTGCGGTCGGTATCGGCGTGATGACGGGAATTATTCCGAACGCGCATTCAGGTAGCGCAACGAAATCGGACGTGGTCATTGCCTCAACGCCGCCGAGCGCCGCTGTAGCGGGTGCCGCGATGGCGGGTGCGGGTACGGTGTCGGACGCGGCGTTGCCGGAAACGTCGCCGCCGCAAGCGACAGCATTGAAACCAATTGAAAATAGAACCATCGGTCAGCCCGGTGAAAAAAACCGCGCGCCAGTTGAAAAATCGCCCACAGCGCGAACGACGGTGGCCACCCAGTCGCAGCCACAGCCGAGGCAGGCCCCGTCGCCGACACCAACTTACGCGCGCGAAATTGCGCCGACGTATAACGCCAATACCAGCCCGGTGATCACGCCTGATGCGACACCGCGTGCGCCTGAGGTCATTGCCCGTGCAGCGCCGTCAATATGCCGCAATTGCGGCACGGTCGATAGCGTTATTCCCATCGCCCGCGCGGGTGAGGGCAGCGGCGCGGGTGCAGTGCTGGGAGGCTTGCTCGGCGGCGTACTCGGCCATCAAGCCGGCAAGGGGCGCGGCAAAGATGTGGCGACCGTGGCAGGCGCGGTGGGCGGCGCGGTCATCGGTAACCAGATAGAAAAATCCAATGGCGCATCGACCAGCTATGAGGTTCGCGTTCGTCTCGAAGACGGTACCTTTCAAACAGTGCGCTATGACCGCGAGCCCGATGTGCGTTCGGGTGATCGTGTGCGGATCGAGAATGGTCGTTTAATCCGCGGCTGAATCGCGGCAACATCGTAGCTGAATGCGCGTAGCCGCTCGATGGCCGGGAAGTCGCATGATGACATTGCGGCAACCGGCTCCAATCGGCTAAAATACACATTGTTGTTCGGCAGGCACGTAGCTCAGCTGGTTAGAGCACCACCTTGACATGGTGGGGGTCGTTGGTTCGAGTCCAATCGTGCCTACCAACTTCAACTTTGATTTCACTCGCTCCCCGCGAGTTTTTCTAAATGCGGCATTCGTCGCAGCGTTTTTCACCGAATCCGGCGTAAAAAAC
>JANMPY010000202.1:0-1646 GCA_031370095.1 Betaproteobacteria bacterium | reverse complement strand
GTCCCAGACCAAAGACAAGCTGGTGTCGTCCGAAGTGCAACCAGTCGTGCAGGAAGTTGTTGCGACGAAACTCGCAGAGTATTTGCTCGAAAACCCCGCGGATGCAAAAAGCATCTGCGGAAAAATTGTCGATGCCGCGCGCGCGCGCGAAGCCGCACGCAAGGCACGCGAGCTCACGCGTCGCAAAGGCGTGCTCGATGGCGTGGGCCTGCCCGGCAAACTGGCCGACTGCCAGGAAAAAGATCCCGCCCTTTGTGAAATCTACATCGTCGAGGGTGACTCCGCGGGCGGCTCGGCCAAGCAGGGCCGCGACCGCAAATTCCAGGCGATCCTGCCATTGCGCGGCAAAGTGTTGAACGTCGAAAAAGCGCGCATCGATAAAGTTATTTCGTCCGAACAAATCGCCACACTCATCACCGCACTCGGTGCCGGTATCGGCAAGGACGATTTCAATCACGATAAATTGCGCTACCACCGCATCATCATCATGACCGATGCCGACGTCGACGGCGCGCACATTCGCACACTGCTGCTCACCTTCTTTTATCGGCAGATGACGCAGCTCGTCGAGAACGGCTACATCTATATCGCCCAGCCACCGCTGTACAAAATCAAGATGGGCAAGGAAGAGCGCTATATCAAAGACGAACTCGAACTCAAATCCGCGCAGTTGAAAAAAGCGCTCGCCGATGCGGTGTTGAATCCCGGCGGCGGTGCTGCCTTGATTGTCGGCGACGCGCTCGGCAATATCGCCCACGATTATTTAATGACCGATGCCATCATTGATCGCCTGTCGAGAATATTTGATCCCGAAGTGTTGCGCGGTATGTTGAATTGCCCACGCATCGACCTCACCAGCGCCGAGAGCGCATCCAAGGCGGCGGTGTGGCTCTCTGACGCGGTCGGTGCCGCAACCGTGACGGTGAAGGTCGAGCAAGACGAAGTACACGACGCCTGGCGCCTGCGCTGCGTGAAAACGCTGCACGGCAACACCCGCGAAACGGTTATCGACAACACCTTCATCGAAACCGGCGATTACGAGCAGATCGTCAAAACCGCGCTCACGCTCAATGGCTTGATTCGTGAAGGTGCTGACATCAAGCGCGGCGAAAAAAGTCTGGCGGTAAAAAGTTTTGGCGAAGCCCTTGATTGGCTGATTGCACAAGCCAAAGACAGCATGTACGTGCAGCGTTACAAAGGCTTGGGCGAAATGAATCCAGAGCAGCTATGGGAAACCACCATGGATCCCAAGGTGCGCATTCTGCATCGCGTACAAATTGAGGACGCCATCAGCGCGGATGAAACTTTCCAAACGCTCATGGGCGACGATGTTGAGCCGCGGCGTGCGTTTATTGAAACGAATGCGTTGTTGGTGAGGAATTTAGACGTTTAGTACTGGAATTACCGCTTTTCGTGATTCTGTTGGTGGTGGTGTTATGCGACAACTTGCGTTATTAAGAGGTGTTTATGTTGTCTAAAATTCGTTGAGCGCAAAATCCATGATTGCTGTTGGCCGACGAATTCAGGAAGCAATCGACCATATGGGTAAAGGCGAGACAATGCTCGCTCTTACCCCTGCATGCAGTGCTCTGGATATTACCTCTCAGCGCCACGCTGGCCTCAAGCGGTCAAGCCGCTCAAGCTTC
>JANMPY010000101.1:0-2585 GCA_031370095.1 Betaproteobacteria bacterium | reverse complement strand
ACAGCAACAATACGGTTGCGATGCGCGATGTCAGCTATGGAACCGAGACATATCAGGTTCACAACCACTTTTTTCCGATTCGTCTGAAAGCGCTCAAGAAATGGACCATCACGGATAGCGAAATTCGCGTACAGCTTACCGGGACGGAAGATCGCTTTGTCGCGCGCTGGTTGGACGAGCATGATCTGTCCGATGAGGCACGCGAGTTGCTATGGGCGGGCGAAGCGGTTTACAAATTGTACTTCGCGCACTTGAATGCGCTGCGCACAAGTTTGGTTAGGGCCGAGAGTTGGGACGCGGGCTGGTGGCAGGTTCGTAAAGCGCTCAGCGAACAATCGTTTGCATCGGAAGAGTTGCTGGCAACGAAAACGGCGCTTGACGTATTACGCGCGAAGCTGCTGCCGCAAATGGAGACGTTTGGGTTTCTGTTTTTGGGACAAGCTGGTGCAGAGATTTCGCAGCCGGATGCCTGATCCAGAATTGCGGCGAAGGTCGAACGTAACATGGGCCGCCTGAGTTTGTCGTACGCAGCGGTCAACATTGTTTTTGAGTTGCGGCGCGGCAGTATCACCGCAGTCGAAGCCTCACAGCCCAAGTATTACGCTGGGTTGCAGGCGGTGGACTATTTTTTGTGGGCGCTTCAACGCTTCTATGAGCGCGGCGAAGAACGATATGTGCAACTGATCTGGCCACAGACATCGATGGTCTGCGACCTCGATGCCGAGCCCTTCGCGTCCGCGCGCAAAGGAGATAACAAGCGCGGCACCACATACAATGAAACACGCCCGCTAGGTCTGGCGACGCGAGCGGGCGTTAGGAATAGGGTTGTGGAAGATATAGGATGAACCGGAGCCCAACACACGACATGGAGTCGAATTTCGTCTTCCAACGATCATATGATACCGCGTAGTCCCTGAGGTTTCATCATATTTGTCTATGGCTAAGCGAAATATGGCGAATGTGAAGCCGTAACAGCTTGTGAAACAAGAAGTTTATTATCAGGAGGGCTTGATAATAAAACGGGATATAACAAATAGTTGTTTTAATTCAAATGCTTGCAGCGATGTTTATTATCTTTGTTCCGTCAGAAGGGCTCTGCGAGCTTAGGATTGATCTTTTTGAGGCGCGCTACTGCTGTCATTTCGAACGCGCTGTATCGGGTGAAAAATCTGCTTCATCACGCTGTAGAGAAAAAGCAGATTTCTCGCTGCGCTCGAAATGACAAGGTTGGTTTTTGGTGCTTCTGGGCATTTCAAATAGTCAGTGAACAAAGTTCTTAGCTGTCGCCCCCAACCAAGCCCCGCCGACTCTGCCCAAACGGATAGATGACTTTGCGCGCGCTGGCTCGAAACGCCGCCGTCGCCACTGGCTGACTCAACAACGGACAAGTCGGGTTGCGATAGCCACCGGTCTCAAGCGTCACGTCGTCGGCGTTTTCCGACCACAGCCCACCCCGCACCGGACGAAACAGCCACTGCACATAACCGCCGCGCGAGGCTTCGTGAATCAGGTCTTCGCTGTCGGGCACGTCCGCGACAATAGGCGAATCGCCGTCGATATAAATTGGCGATGCGCCGAAGGCGTGCATGCCCATCACGGTCTCGTGTGCGTCTGCGCCTAAGCGCGCGAACGGCTGCGCCTCAACGCGTTCGAGATTCCAGGCGCCAAGCTCCCACGCGGTTTCGAGTGCCTCGTGATCGAGATCGTCGAAGCGATCCCAACGCTCATTCACTTGTAATGCCGAACTCGGCACCGATTGATAGGCGACGGCGTCGGAGTCGTCGGTGAGACGCACCTCAATGAGGCCATGCCAGTGCAGCGTCAATACGGTAGGCGTGTTGGTATGCGGGACGGCGGCCAGGGTGACTGCCACCAGCGGCAGGCGATTGGAAATCATTTGGGTTTCGATGAGCTTGAGTAAATTCATGTTGGTCTCCATGTTCAAGGTGCGCGAGATGGAAAATCAAATCGTGAAGTCACATGCGCATCCATTTCGCCATGAATTGATTGGCTCGTGTTGCTAGCAGACGGGGGTGTTGGATGCCAGAACGATGAACATCGTTGACGCCGGGCGTTGTGCTACATTCGCAGCGCCATGCCGGAAAAAATCACAAACAAAAATATCATCACGCGTTCGCTAGCCAGCGTGTGGCATCCCTGCACGCAGATGAAGCACCACGAGCAGTTTCCGCTCATTCCCATTGCGCGTGGCGAGGGTGCGTGGCTGATCGATTTCGAAGGCAAGCGCTATCTCGATGCGGTGTCGTCGTGGTGGGTAAATCTTTTTGGCCACGCCAATCCGCGCATCAACGCCGCATTGAAAGACCAGCTCGATAAGCTCGAGCACGTGATGCTCGCGGGCTTCACGCACGAGCCGGTGGTCGAGCTTTCCGAACGTCTTGCGAAACTTACCGGCCTGGGCCACGCCTTCTACGGCAGCGATGGCGCCAGCGCGGTGGAGATCGCGCTGAAGATGAGTTTTCATTACTGGCGCAATGCCGGCAACACTGAAAAAACGAAGTTCGTTAGCCTCGAAGGCAGTTACCACGGCGAAACCATAGGCGCATTATCAGTGACGGATGTGG
>JANMPY010000100.1:0-3849 GCA_031370095.1 Betaproteobacteria bacterium | reverse complement strand
GATGATGACGCTGAACCCGGCGACATCGGCGGCGATGATCTCTCCGCTGCGGCCGACAATGAGTTGGTCAAACTCGTCAACAAAATTATCGTTGACGCTTACCATCAGGGCGCGTCGGATATTCATATCGAGCCGATGCCGGGCAAGGGCAAGACGGGCGTGCGGTTCCGTAAAGATGGCTCACTGTCAACTTATATTGAAGTGCCAGCGAGCTATCGCAGCGCACTGACTGCGCGCTTGAAGATTATGTGCGATCTGGATATTTCGGAAAAGCGGAAACCCCAAGATGGCAAGATTAAATTCAAGAAATACGGGCCACTCGATATCGAGTTGCGCGTCGCAACCATTCCGACTGCGGGAGGTGTGGAGGACGTGGTGATGCGTATCCTCGCAGCGGGCGAGCCGATTCCGCTCGATAAGCTTGGCCTCACCAACAAAAACAAGACCAACCTTGAGAAGACGATTTCCAAGCCCTACGGTTTATTCTTTGTGTGCGGGCCAACCGGCTCTGGCAAGACGACGACGCTGCATTCGGTATTGGGTTCGCTCAATAAACCCGACACCAAAATATGGACCGCCGAAGACCCGGTTGAGATTACCCAAAAGGGATTGCGGCAGGTACAGGTCAACAAGAAAGTGATCGACTTCCCGGTCATCATGAAAGCATTTCTGCGCGCCGACCCGGACATCATTATGGTCGGCGAGATGCGCGATGCCGAGACCACGCATATCGGCATTGAGGCTTCCCTCACGGGCCATCTGGTATTTGCAACGCTGCACACAAACTCCGCGCCGGAAGCCATCGTCCGGCTGCTTGACATGGGTATGGATCCATTTAATTTTGCCGATGCATTGCTTGGTATTCTGGCGCAGCGTTTGGCGAAACGCCTATGCGGTAAGTGCAAGGAAGCTTACACGCCGGACGCCGAAGAGCTCAAACACTTCATGACCGAATATACCCACGATCTGCGCCAGACCGAGCCGTGGAAAAAAGATCCTCAGGGCGAAGCGAAAAAGATGTACGACTACTGGCTGAAGGAATACGGCAAGGATGGCAAGCTGAGCTTCTACCGCGGCAAAGGCTGCGACACTTGCGGCGGTACCGGCTACAAAGGGCGCGTAGGTCTGCACGAGTTGATGGTCGCCAGCGAATCAGTCAAGCGGATGGTGCAGGAAAAAGCGCGTGTCGCGGATTTATTCGTCAAGGCCGTTGAAGAAGGCATGACGACATTGAAGATGGACGGCATGGAAAAAGTCATGATGGGCGTGACCGACATGAAGCAGGTGAGGGCAGTCGCGATTAAATGATTCCGCAAGCGGATGCCAAAAAGAAGATGCAAACGCCGGGCCATTCTTTCGAAACCATCACCGACACGGCGTCACGCAACCGCCTTTTCACGTCGCTCGAATATCTGAACCGTATCGGCATCGCACTCTCACAAGAGAAAGACATCAACCGGCTGCTGGAAACCATCCTCACCGCAGCCAAGACCATCACCAATGCCGACGGTGGCACGCTTTACCGCCTGATCGATGGCAAATTAAAGTTTGAAATTGTTTTGAATGACACGCTCAACATCGCCATGGGCGGCACCACTGGCGTCGCCGTCCCCTTCTATCCGATCCCGCTGCATGAGACGGGTGGAGCCGAGAACAACACCATGGTCGCAGCCTACGCGGCGCTGCATGATGAGTCGGTTAGCATCGCTGACGCGTACACGGCGGAAGGATTTGATTTTTCCGGCACGCGCAATTTCGACAAGAAAACCGGCTATCGGTCTGTCTCGTTTTTGACCATCCCGATGAAAGATCACGAAGGTGAAATCATCGGTGTGTTGCAGCTCCTGAATGCCCAGGACCAGAACCGGCAAGTAATTCCCTTCACATCCGAGGATCAGCGCCTGGCCGAATCGCTCGCCTCACAAGCCGCGATTGCGCTCACCAACCGGATGTTGATCAATCAACTGGAAAAACTGTTCGAGTCGTTGATCGAACTCATCAACACCGCCATCGACGATAAATCACCCTACACCGGCGGACATTGCAAGCGCGTGCCTGCGTTGACCATGATGCTCGCGGAAGCCGCATCGAGCGCAACAACCGGCCCGCTTGCGGATTTCAACATGACCGACAAAGATCGTTACGAGCTCAAGATCGCTGGCCTGCTTCACGACTGCGGCAAGATCACCACGCCGGTACACGTGGTCGATAAGGCAACGAAGCTCGAAACGATATTTGACCGCATCGAATTCATCGCACAGCGATTTGAAATCCTGAAGCGCGACGCTGAGCTGGACATGCTGAAAGCGAAAATGGCGTCCCCCAACGTCGATGATCAATCCCGTGCCGAGAGTGCATATCAGGCCCGCACCACTCAGTTGGATGATGACCGCGCGTTCCTGCGACGCAGCAATATCGGCAGTGAACGGATGAGCGACGAGGATCAAGCCCGCGTGGAAAAAATTGCCAGTTATCGATATAAAAATGAAAACGGTGAAGACGCAGCGTTTCTATCCGATGATGAAAAAGGTAATTTCAACATCCCCTATGGCACCTTAACGCCCACCGAACGCAAAACCATCAATCACCATATCGACGCCACCATAAAGATGCTGGAAGCGCTGCCCTGGCCGCGGCATCTGGTGCGCGTACCCGAATACGCCGGCGGACATCACGAGCGCATGGATGGCAAAGGCTATCCGCGCGGGCTGACGCGCGAGCAGATGAGCGTGCAGGCGCGGGTGATGGGCATTGCCGATATTTTTGAAGCACTCACTGCGAAAGACCGCCCGTACAAATTAGGCAAGACGCTCTCGGAGTCTTTGAATATTTTGGGCAAGTTCAAACTCAACGGGCACATCGATCCGGATTTGTTCGATGTGTTTGTGCGGGAGAAGGTGTACTTGAAATACGCGGAGCAGTTTCTCGACGCGGCGCAGGTGGACGTTGTGGATGAGGCTTTAATCCCAGGCTATCAACGTGGCGGTTGATTCGATTTACCGTTCTTGACGCGCTGGTTTGGATTGGTGATGCCATGAGCAACGCGCACTCTTCAAGTTCCATTTCCCCTTTTCCTAAAGAGGGATCGAGGGAATTTGACGATGGTAACAACAGCGCGATAAGCCTAATTTCGCGCAAAGCTCCTGCAGGCTATGCTCTGACGCGCAAACCTAAAATTATCGATGGAAAGATAAAGTAGACTGACAAAAATTGTCAGTTTGCGCGTGCGATGTCAGCAAATAGCATTCGAATCTCGGCTTGCGCGCGGCATCTCCCCCACGGGCTCAACGTCCACGTGTTCGCCATTTGTAAAAAAACGTCACGGAAACGCAGTGTTGTTAAGAAATTACCTTCTGAATATCCAAAGCCGTATTTTTGATTCCGTGTAACATCATGAAACGTAAAGATAAAAATTGTATTAATCTTGGCGCCAACACATTTGTGATCCAACGCACAATTCACGCGCATCGATAAAACATTCGCTGGCACGCCGATTGCATATAAGAGACGCAACACAACGCACTGTGTTTGAAGTTTACCTAACTAATTAACGGAGAATCAAATGAAAAAAGTTCAACAAGGCTTTACGCTGATCGAACTGATGATCGTAGTTGCGATTATCGGTATTCTGGCTGCTGTTGCTATCCCGGCTTATCAGGATTACACCATTCGTGCAAAAGTGACTGAGGGTTTGAGTCTTGCTGGAGCGGCTAAAACCGCAGTGGCGGAAACGTACTCCTCTAAAGGTATTCCGCCGCTTACCAACACCGGTGCAGGAATTGCATTGGCAACGTCAATCATTGGTAATTCGGTAGCCTCCGTTGGTATCAGTGGGCGAGGGCTTATCAC
>JANMPY010000096.1:0-1992 GCA_031370095.1 Betaproteobacteria bacterium | reverse complement strand
CTCCGGCGCGGATCTGGCCAATCTTGTCAACGAAGCGGCCTTGTTCGCCGCCCGCGGCAATAAGCGCCTGGTGGAAATGGAAGACTTCGAACGTGCCAAAGACAAGATCATGATGGGCACGGAACGCCGCTCGATGGTCATGGACGAGGAAGAGAAAAAGAACACGGCCTACCATGAGTCAGGGCACGCTTTGCTCGGTTACATTCTTCCCAAGAGTGATCCGGTACACAAGGTAACGATCATTCCGCGCGGTCGCGCGCTCGGCGTGACTATCCAGTTGCCCGAGCAGGATCGCTATGCGTATGACCGGCAATATCTGCTGTCGCGTATTGCCGTGCTGTTCGGTGGGCGTATCGCCGAAGAAGTGTTCATGAATCAGATGACAACAGGTGCGTCGAACGATTTTGAACGCGCGACGCAACTGGCACGCGACATGGTCACGCGCTACGGTATGTCGGACGCGCTGGGCACGATGGTTTATGCGGACAACGAGGGCGAAGTATTTCTCGGCCGCTCGGTAACGCGTCAAACCAATATGTCGGAAGAGACGATGCGCAAGGTTGACGCCGAAATTCGCAAAATCATCGACATGCAATACGCGCTGGCGAGGAAACTCATCGAGGAAAATCGCGACAAGATCGAAGCGATGACTGCGGCATTGCTGGAGTTTGAGACCATCGACGCCGACCAGATTAAAGACATCATGGAAGGCCGTCCGCCGCGGCAGCCGAAGTTGAGCAGCCGACCGTTGCCGAAACCAACCGGTGGTGGCACAGGCGCAGCGCCGGAGCCACCTAAAGCGGAGCCTGCGACGGCAGAAGGTACGCATTAACAACTTTTGCTTGAAATACTTTTTGGCAAGGCCAGGGCTCGATCCCTGGCCTTTGTTTTTCTGGTGACAGCAATAAATTTTTAGACCATCCCATGCTCCTTCGCGCTGGAAAATTTTCACTCTCGCTTGATCGTCCGTATGTGATGGGCATCGTCAACGTCACGCCCGATTCGTTTTCCGACGGGGGGAAATTTCTGGCACGCGATTTAGCGATTGCGCATGCGCGGCGCTTGATCGAAGAGGGCGCAGACATTATCGATATCGGCGGTGAGTCCACGCGTCCCGGTGCGGCAACCACATCGCTTCAGGAAGAGCTGGATCGGGTGATGCCGGTGCTGGCAGCGATCATCGGCGACGGTGTGCCGGTATCGGTCGATACCCAGAAGCCCGCAGTGATGAAAGAGGCGATCAAGGCAGGTGCGGCCATGATCAACGACGTGAATGCGTTGCAAGCCGCCGGCGCAATTGAGGTGTGCGCTGCGTCAAATGTCGCGGTGTGCCTGATGCACAAACAAGGCTCGCCCGCGACCATGCAACAGGCTCCGGCGTATCAGGATGTGGTTGCGGAGGTCACAACTTTTCTCGCCGCGAAGAGCGGCGCATGCCTCGACGCAGGCATCGAGCGCGAGCGCATCGTGATCGATCCCGGATTCGGTTTCGGCAAAACGGTCGAACACAATTTCATGCTGCTGCGTAAATTGAATGCATTGGCCACACTTGGCTTTCCGGTACTGGCCGGTTTTTCACGCAAGGCTTCGCTCGGCATTGTCACCGGCAGGGGAGCCGACGAGCGACTTGCGGCCAGCATCGCAGCCGCTGTGCTGTGCGCGCAAAACGGTGCGACAATCCTGCGTGTACACGATGTGCGCGAAACGGTGGATGCGATCAAGGTATTGATGGCGGCGCTTTGTCGGCCCTTCAATTAGGTTGTCATTTCGACCGCCGCGAGAAATCTGCTTGTTGGGTTTGCCGCAAAGAAGCAGATTTCTCAGCCGATAATTCCGGATTCGACATGACAGGAAACCTGCGCAAATTTCTGCAGCGAACTAACTAAGAAAAATCAAATGACACGCAAATATTTCGGTACAGACGGCATTCGCGGACGCGTTGGTGTCGCGCCCATCACGCCCGATTTCGCCTTAAGGCTGGGTTTTGCGGCC
>JANMPY010000067.1:0-3484 GCA_031370095.1 Betaproteobacteria bacterium | reverse complement strand
GATGATGATGACGCCGATCTTGTCCGGCCTGAATTGTTCGGGAAACGGACTATCATCCGCGAGCCAACCACAGACAAAATTTCGACACGGGCTCACCGGTCGCTCTTCATAGATCGTGCATTTCCTGTCGACCAGAAAATGGCAATGCAATCCGGCACGCATTTCGTGGCCACGAATGGTGCCGGTCGCCCAGCCTTCGCAACATGCAGTACAGCTTCCACACTGGCGCTGCGTGGTTAGCGCAGTTTCGGCCCGCACTGACAGTGCAGGCTGTCTCGCCGGGATAGTTTGCAGCGCAATCACCGCGCCGCAGCACTTCTTGAATTTCTTGCCGCTGCCGCAGGGACAGGGATCGTTTCTGCCCGTATTCATCATCGCATTACATCATGAAGTGCAGCCACAAACAGCAAGCGAAAAATGCTCTGGCCTGTGAATTAATCAGTAAACACAAGCACCGGCGTGCTATTCAGGGCGAAAAGCCCTAGTGAAGCCCGCCAATGCTGGGCTTTGTATTTTGCGCAGGTCAACGTTTGAATGCCAGCAGCTGCGCCGTCCGATGCTCACCGTGGTGATAACGCCCTTCTTTCAATAAACGCAAACCATCCCGCGCAATTGCAAATTCCATTGCCGACAGTTCCGCACGCAGTATCGCCGACCCCGGATAGCGGCTATCGGTCGTCGCCTCTTCTTCCACTTTGGTTTCAAGGATGAATGCACCACCGGGTCGCAGGCAGTCCGCGATACGTGCATACAACGCGCGGCGGATGGCGCTATCGGGTTGCCCGAAAATCATCGTCACCAAATCCCATTGAGCGACACCGGGATCGAACGCAGCCAGATCGCAGCACTGGGTGCGAATCGCAATGCCGCGTTGCGCGGCCAGCTTTTCGGCCTTGCGCAGAGCCACCGGCGAAAAATCCACAGCCATGGTGCGAAAGCCGCGTTGCGCCAGAAAGGTTGCGTTGCGACCCTCGCCCTCGCACAGGCATAGCGCGTCACCGACTCGAACCTGTGCCACCACCGACGCCAGAAAATCATTCGGCTCGGTACCGTAGGCAAACCCTTCTTCCGCAAAACGCGCATCCCAATACGCGGGCTGACTGCGGTTCACGCCGTCGCGCATGCGGGCTGTCATCGGCGACACCATCAGTGCGCCGCAGTGGCACCACCGGCCAGATCGACACGCGCAGGCGTGGTGAGAAAGGCATGAACTGAGTGCCAAAAACGATGCCGGTTCACACCCAGGAACGCGGTGTGCGCAAGACCGGCGATTTTCGACATCTGCTTGTCCGGATTTGGCAGCTTCGCATAAAAGCCCATGATGTCCTCATCGGTGGCTATGCCATCGTGCTCAGCGCGCACAATCAGCACCGGGCACAGCACTTTTGCGGGATCGACCAGTGGCAACTTGGTGACCATGTCGATGTAGGTGCCGTTGGGCACGGTGTCGCCATACTTGAGCTCAGCCTCGGCCACGACATCACCCAACATCGGTTCGGCGGCACCGGGATGATCGCGGGTAAACACCGACTTGTAGAACTTGGCATCGACCTTGCGCACATTGCTCTTAAGCAATTCCGGCAGCCGCTGCGCGCGCTGCTTAAGCGTGGGCGCATCCTTGCCGGTCCAGACGAAGGCATCGACGATCAACTTGTCGACACTGTCCGGATAAAAATTGGCGAAGCGCGCCGCGCGCAAGGCACCTGACGATTGGCCGAAGAACGCCGCCTTCGATTTGCCGGTGGCTTTCTTCACCACGGCCATTGCTGCCGCAAGATCCTCAACGCCGCTTTGAATATCCGAGAGACCCTTGGTGCGATCAGAATGACCGTAGCCTTCATGATCCATGGTCCAAACATCGAAACCGAGCCTTGCGAAATGATCCATGAAGGAATAATCGGCGCGGTCAGGCACGGTCAGGTCGAACATGGTCTTGCCGGAGTACGAGGAGCCATGCACCAGAAACAACAGCGGCTTGTCCTTCACGCCATCATCGAGCCGTTTGCGGTACACCCACAGCTTCACGTCACCTTTGTTGGTCCAGAATTCTTCGGCAACGACCTTGCCGTCGGCAATCGCTTTCGCTACAGCGTTCGCGCTGAAAGCAAAGCCCAGACCGAGCAGGAAAACGATACTCATCAACCAGCCGCCACGACGGGTATGCATTGCTAGGTTCATGATTTGCTCCTGATAATTTTTATCGTCCACAAATGCCGGGAAATTGTGTTGGCATTTGCCCGCCCGCCAGTGTCGTGAAACCAGGTCGCAAGATTAAGCCAATCCACGCCGCGATGTAAGCTGTTCCACCAGCGGGAACCGGGGCGCAGCGCGCCACAGCGTGATGTTAAGCTCCGGCATCGTTAGACTACCAGCGCGCATGACACTAACCCTTTTTGTTTCACTGGCGATGCTCAACCAGATCGCACTCAAGGGTAGCCGCATGTTGCTGTCGCTGTATGCCATCGACCTCGGTGCCGGACCATTTGCAATCGGCGTGCTGATTGCGATGTATGCGGTGTTTCCACTGTTGCTGGCGTTGACTGCTGGCAAGACCGCCGACCGCGTCGGCCCAAAATGGCCGCTCATCATCGGCTCCACAGGGCTTGCCGCAGGTCTCGCCGTTCCTGCATTTTTTCCAGGTCTGCCGGCACTATATTTTTCGCCCGCACTGATTGGTATTTTCTGGATTTTTTTTCATGTGTCGGCACACCAATTGGTTGGCGCTCTCGGTGAGGGTGCCGAGCGCGTGCGCAACTTCGCGACGTTCAGTCTGGGCGCGGCCGTTTCCGGTGTCGCCGGCCCCTTGCTGGTCGGTTTCATTCTCGACCGCATCGGGCCGCAGCAGACCTATGCCACGCTGGCGGTGATCGCCGCACTACCCGCCATCGTGCTGCTGTTGTTCCCGCGCATGATGCCTTTGCACCGTCGCTTTGAAGAGGAACACGCCGAAGACCGCTCGGTTCGCGACCTGCTCGCCAATCCCGATATGCGACGCAACCTTTTGATCAGCGGCCTGGTGCTGACCGGCATCGATCTCTACGGTTTTTATCTGCCCATTCTCGGCCGCTCAATCGGCCTCTCCTCCACCGCGATCGGCATCATCGTCAGCATGCCGGCGGCGGCGGCGTTCACTGTGCGACTGTGGATGCCTCGTTTGGTAAAACGCTTTACCGAAGAAGGTGTGTTGACTGGCTCGCTGGGGTTGGCGGCTCTCAGCTATTTTGCGTTTCCGATATTCCATGAGCCGCTCATCCTCGCACTGCTTGCCTTCATGATGGGCCTGGGTCTGGGCTGCGGTCAACCGCTGACCATCACACTTTCTTACAACTACTCGCCGCCCGGCCGCGCCGGTGAAGCGCTCGGGCTGCGACTGACGGTGAACAAATTCACGCAGATCGTGGTACCGGTGGTATTCGGCTCGCTGGGTGCTGCGTTCGGTTTGTATCCGGTATTCTGGTCGTGCGCGGCGATACTGGCGACCGGC
>JANMPY010000066.1:0-2031 GCA_031370095.1 Betaproteobacteria bacterium | reverse complement strand
GCGCACCGTACGCACCGAAGAAGAAGTAAAAAAGCTGCCGGTCGCAGACATAGATCAACTGAAATACGTGACCGATGCCGTCACGCAAATTCGCGCAGCACTTCAGGGCCGCGTTCCGCTCATCGGCTTTTCCGGCAGCCCATTCACGCTGGCCTGTTACATGATCGAAGGCGGCGGCTCGGACGATTTTCGCCGCGTCAAAACGATGCTCTATCAGCGTCCGGATTTGCTGCACGCGATTCTTGAAAAAAATACGCTGAGCGTGATCGCTTATCTGAATGCACAGATTGACGCGGGCGCACAGGCGGTGATGTTATTTGATACCTGGGGTGGCGCCTTGTCGCATGCGGCGTATCAGGAATTCTCACTCGCCTACGCCAAGCGCGTCATGGCGGGATTAAAACGCAGCAACGACGGGCGCATTGTGCCACGCGTGTTGTTCACCAAGGGTGGCGGTCTGTGGCTGGAATCAATGGCCGAGAGCGGTGCGGATGCGTTGGGCCTCGACTGGACGATCAGCATGAGCGAGGCGAAACGTCGTGTTGGAGATAAGGTCGCGCTGCAAGGTAATCTTGATCCACATGTTTTGTTTGGCGACGCGGCCACGATTGAGCGCGAGGCCACACGCGTTCTCAACGAATTTGCCTTTGACAAAAATGCCACAGGACACGTGTTCAATCTCGGCCACGGCATCTCGCAATTTACCAATCCGGATCATGTCGAAGCGCTTGTTAACGCCGTTCACCGCGCCAGTGCTAGGGTTTAGCGAGACGTGCTTGTCAAGGAAAATATTTTCGCGATTTGCGCTATCAGGGGCTTGCTTATGCACAGAAAGCCTGTTTCACGGGTGCTAAAGCGTGCTAGCTATGAAAATTATGCAATTCATTGTTTTATATGAATAAATTTACTTGTGTCGCCTAGCGCACCCAGCCGTTTTCGACGCGAAACTTGCCATTCACCGCGCAGAACGAGAGCTATGCACATAGTTATCCACAAGCCGCAAATCCAGTATCGGCGCGGCTTTGCGGGTACACCAGAGGGAGCGACGGCACGATTGTGAAGGCGCTGATCGTCCAGGTTGTGCTCGACTTGCCGCTAGCCCAACACTTCGATTTTTTTGGCCTGGATGCCACGCCAGACGACGTGGGTCGCATCGTCATCGTGACGTTCGGCTCGAAACTTCTCACCGGCGTGATCGTTGGCGTAAGCGAGGAGAGCAACGTCCCGGCGGAAAAATTAAAGTCCATCATTCATGTGCAGCGTTCGCTGCCCAAATTTTCAGCGGCCGATTTCGCGTTGTTTCGTTTTTGCGAAAGTTATTATCATCATCCGCTCGGGCCGATTGCGTTGAATGCCTTGCCGCCATCAATGCGCGTGGCGAAACCGGCGCAACCTAAAAAACAGCGCGTCGTTGACATCACTCCAGCGGGACGCGCGGCGCTCAGCACGCTACGCACCTTGCCGTCGCGCGCCGTCGCGCAACGCACCATGCTCGCTGCCATCGTCGATGCGCCGCAGGCGGAAGCGGTTTTGAAAGTACGCCATGAACGCGCGGCGAGTGTTTTGTCGACGCTGTTAAAGAAAGGCTGGGTCGTCTTTACAGCGTTGACGCATGACGCGACCATCAGCCGCACGCACTTCGCTAATATTGCGCCAGGCCCGTCGCTTACCGATGAGCAGCGCATCGCTATCGACAACATCAGCGCCGCGCGCGGCAGCTTCGCGCCGTTTCTGCTGTTCGGCGTTACCGCCAGCGGCAAAACCGAGGTCTATTTGCATCTGATCGCCGACGCGCTATCGCATGGCAAGCAGGCGCTGGTGCTGGTGCCGGAAATCAATCTCACGCCGCAATTTTTGCGGCAGGTGAAATCGCGGTTTCCTGACGCGCTGGTCATTCAGCAAAATAGTGCAATGGCCGCCGTCCCGCGCATGGCCGGCTATCTGGATGCGCAATCGGGTGCTGCCGACATCGTTATCGGCACCAGGCTCGCGGTATTCACGCCGATGCCGCAACTCGGCATCATCATCATC
>JANMPY010000065.1:0-5954 GCA_031370095.1 Betaproteobacteria bacterium | reverse complement strand
CACCGGTAATTTCGCGACGGTGAATTTCAATGATCGGGCCGGCTCGATGGTCGTTCAGGATGGCACGTGGGAGCTGTGCGTCGATGCCGAGTTTCGTGGTGCCTGCCGCACGTTTGGGCCGGGGCGCTATCGCGATTTGGGGCCTGGCATTGCGCGGCAGGTTTCGTCGGCGCGGATTGCTGGCGGCGTCAGTGAGGCACCGTACGTGGTTGGCGGATATGGCGGCAACGTGGGCGTTGTGCCGCCCGAAATCGGTGATCGCCGCTCGCCGCCACGCACCGATCCCACCGTCCGCGTGATCCTTTTTGAGGATGAAGGATTTCAGGGTCGCAGCATGGTGCTCACTGAAAACAACGTCAACCTCGGCAGCACCGGCTTTAATGACCGTGCCGCGTCGGCGGTGGTGGAAAATGGTTTGTGGGAAGTGTGTACCGATGCATTTTTTCGTGGCGAGTGCAACGTGTTGCAACCGGGCCGCTATCGCCGACTCGAAGGCAGCTACTTCCGTTCCGTCTCGTCGGTGCGACTGGTCGGCGGCAATGCAAACTTTCAAAACCAGAACAATCAGAATCGGCCCAATCGGCGGCGTGCCGACATCGAGCTATTCGAACACGATGACTTCATGGGGCGCAGGTTCGAATCGCAGGTTGATGAGCCCAACCTTGCGGATCGCGATTTCAACGACATCACGTCGTCGATCATTGTTTATCGCGGTAATTGGGAAGTTTGCACCGACGCGTTTTTTCAGGGACGCTGCGTGGTGTTCGGGCCGGGGCGTCATAACAGCGTTTATGGTTTGAACGATCAGTTCTCATCTTTCCGGCGCGTCAATTAAAGGCTTGCTCGGCAAATAATAGTTGCCGAACAGGTCGCTGCGCCACACAGGCAAATGTACTGTTATTGCTGGTGTGGCGCAGCGCTCGCCGCCAGCCACTCGGTTAGCGCTGCATCCGCTTCGCGATAGTGAAATCTAATCAACCGAACGGTCTCACTCAGATTTTCGGTGGCGTCCGATTCATGATCCGCGCCGCTTTGTATTTCCCGCGCAGCCAGCTCCAAATCTTTGCAGTACATCGCGACCCGCGGAAAGCCCATGCTCGCCGAGGAGCCGCGCAGGCTGTGCGCCATTTCGGCGAGCGCCGCCCACTGGCTCCCCGCCAGCAGGCGTTCCAATTCGCCCATGCGCTCAATCGCCTTGGTTTGATAGAGCGCAATAAGCCCGCCCACTGCCGAGCCCTCGTGGACAATGCCGGCAGTGGCCGGCAGGTAACGCAGGTCTTCAAGTTGCTCGGTATCGAGGATGGGCAGTTGTCCGGCGGGCGCTGGGGCATCCGCGTGATTTTGTGAAAGCGGCGGTGACATTTGCGACTCGGTTGGCGTTGGTTGACGGCTGCCTTCAGCGGTAAATATTCTTTCAAACAGACTCTTCAGGTCGCCGGTGCGTATTGGTTTTGAAACGTAATCATTCATGCCCAGCGCGAGGTAGCGCTCGCGGTCGCCGGGCAGCGCGTGCGCTGTCATCGCGACAATCGGTGGACACGATTTGCCAGACAGCTGTGCACGGATTTTTTCCATGGCGGCGACGCCATCGAGCTCCGGCATGTGTACGTCCATCAGAATGGCATCGTAGCGCGCGGCGATTGCCATCTCTACGGCGACGCTGCCATCGCAGGCTAAAGCTGACTCGCAACCAAAATGTTTCAGCATGCCGAGAATGACCTGCTGGTTGATCTCGTTGTCCTCGGCGACGAGAATTTTTGGGGGTCGCCCACCGAACATATTGAGAAACAGGTTGTGACGACTATTGTCCGGTGCCGTAATTGCATTTGGCTTTGATCCGCCCGCCGGAGGGGCTTTCGACCACTTCGGCTGAAAGTGGTCCTCGTAGACAGGTGTGGTGGTAAACGGGCGCGTCGCAACATCGAGGTTCGGCTCGTGCAGAACCGCGCGCAGCAACACATCAAAAATCTTTCCACGGCCAGCCGGTCGCATGACTAACGCGCAATGACGGAGTGTCACGGCTGGTTGTTTTTGCGAGATTTCTGATCGCGAAGCGGAGGATTGCAACACGACTGAAATCAGCGGAGCGCCTTGCAGCGCGCGTGCGTGATCGTCTTTTTCCAGCGCGACCTGCATGGCCAATATTTCGGCCGGCGACATTTCCATTTCGGTGAGCAAAACATCGAATGGTGAACCGGCGTTGAAAGCCTGCACGGCTTGTCCGGGAGACACCGTCACTGTATCGAACCCCCAGCGTGAATAGCGATGCTGCTGGATCATGCGCCGGTTCGCATTCCGGTCGACAACCAGCAGACGCTTGTGAGCGAAATCGAATACGTCGCGCTGCATGTAAGGCTTCAGCGGCCCGCGCGCGGCTTGAGTCTTTACGGTAAAGATAAACGTCGAGCCTTTGCCCTCGACGCTTTCAACGCTGACATCGCCGCCCATTAATTGTGAGAGCCGCCGCACAATCGCCAGTCCCAGGCCGGTGCCGCCGTACTTGCGGGTCGTCGAAGCGTCTGCCTGCGCGAATGGCCGAAACAATTTGCTGGCGCGATCAGCGCGTATGCCAATACCCGTGTCCGTGACGCGGCCCTCGAGTTCGAGCTGACCCGTGGCGGTGTGCCGGGTGGAAAGGTGCAAGGTAATTTCACCTTTTTCGGTGAATTTAATCGCGTTCGACAGCAAATTAAGCAAAATCTGTCGCAGGCGTGTGGCATCACCCGCGATGTAAAAAGGCACGTTGTCATGCATGTCAAATAACAGCGCGAGATTTTTTTCACGTGCCTTCTCGGCGACCAGCTCGAACGTCTCCTCGACCAGTGGCACGACCTCGACCGCGATCGACTCCAGCGTCATTTGTCCGGACTCGATCTTGGAAAAATCCAGCACATCGCCGATCAGTCGCAACAGCGTATCGCCAGAGGCGCGTATCAAGCGGATATAGTCGTGTTGCTCGTCGTTCAGACTGGTCTCACTTAACAAACTGGCGACGCCGAGCACACCATTCAAAGGGGTGCGGATTTCGTGGCTCATGGTGGCGAGGAACGCTTCTTTGGCGCGGGCCGCATCCATCACGCGACCGTTTGCTTCGCTTAACGCAAATTCGGCATTTTTCTGCTCGGACACGTCAGTGATGGAGCCGACAAACCGCACCGCACGACCATTTGTGTCGTGCTGGGCGACACCGCGTGCGCGTACCCACACGTAGCTGTGATCCTGGCGTTCGATCCGTGATTCGCTGTCAAAAAATGCGGTCAAGCCTTTGAAATGCGCGACCATCCGGTGCCGGAATTCATCCACATCGTCCGGGTGAATATGATGCTGCCACACAATGCTGGACGGCACACCGCCATCGCCGTAGCCCATGATTTCGCGGAAACGATCCGAATAATAAGTGGTGCCGTCTTTGCTGAGAGCGATATCCCAAATGCCTTGTTGCGACGAGCGGATGACAAGATCAAGTTGTTCGCGCTGACGGCCTAGTTCGCGTTCGAGTTGCTTGGTTAGTGTGACGTCGGTGATGGTGCCGATGGTGCCCTCCACCGTGCCATCGACGCTCTTTAATATTCGTTTTGCAATGATGGTTTCGAACTGTCTGCCGTCGGTATTGGTAACGACAACTTCGGCAGCCTCGTATCCCGACGCAGATGTCAGGACTTTCGTATCATGCATTTCACTTAAGACAAAAGTCTCAGGCGATTGCAGCTGTTCGCTGGTTTTGCCAAGGACGTCTTGCCGGTTGCGCCCAAGAAGCTGCTCCCACGCCTGATTGACGGCGACAAACCGACCAGCAGTATCTTTACGGTAGATTGGATTTGGATTGAACTCGATTAATTCTTCCGTAAACCGGGTTTGTTCCTGTAATTTCCGCGTCATGCTCGACGCAAGTGATTCTGCTTGTTGACGCAGCCGGGTCAACAACAATACCAATGCGCCCAGCAGCAGGGTGCCGAATATGCCGACGACAAGAATCGCCCGCGGCATCTCGCTGCGCAAAGATTTTTCAAGTTGTGGCGTCGAAGAAATCTTCAGCCGTAGCACGCGCTCACCAAATTCGACAGGCAGCTCCACGCGCATTTCTGCGGCGGAATGTGCGGGTGCAGTGGCGTCGGCGTCGCTTCTCGGATAAAGGCGTTTCTCACCATCGAAAAGTTCATACGCGACGGGATAGGCGGGGGAGGCCGACATGCTCGACACGATGTCGGCAAGATCGATAATGGCGAGTGCCGTTCCTGTAGGCTTCGCAGTCGACGTGTCACGGTTATTTGTGTTGGGAGTCGCGTTGAGTGGCAAGACCAATGCGACCCAATCAGCCGTTGGCAGCACGCCCGCAGGCGCTACCAGGCGCTGCGACATTACAAGCGTAGACGTGGCGGCGGCACGGTTGATCGCCTCCAGCAGCGCGGGTGATGTGCTCCACGCGGGCGCACTGCCATCGGTGGGTGCGGGTGCTAGCACGGCCGAGATTGTTTTTGAAACACGCGGCAAGTCGGCGTTCGGAATGACTTGTATCGCGACCAAACCGGCATGCGTGCCGCCGTCTTGCATGCGGGTGCCAACGTAAGTGTCCCACGTCGATTGACTTAGGCTTGGGAGTGCGGTCGCGAATGCTTTTGCGCCGTACAAAAGACCCTCGACATCACGGAGCTGTCTAAGCAAGACGCGTTTTTCACCTTGCGCGATTTCTGCGAACCGTGCATCGCTGTCCAAACGCAATTGGCGCGCGCTTTGAAAAGCGGCGAGCAAAGTCGCGATAAGCAGTGCGGCTAATATTAACCAGGGAAGTTCGATCTTTTTGACAAGCGTCGACACACTGCTTAGCGGATCTTGCGTCAGGGTTTGGGGTCGCTCCATAGTTGACTAGGTTACCTCATCACAGCGTTGTTACATAGCGCGAACGGGTGACGATTTATAGACGATCAGACGAAAATGACTATAGAATTCAATGATGTTGAATAGTTTCTTGATTAAAACGATGAATCTTTCGATGCGGCGTTGCGCACGTCTCGCTGTTTTCGGCGTGACAGCGATTGGCGTGCTCGCAACGACCGATGCAGCCGCCAACATTTATGCGTTCAAGGACGAGAATGGCGTCACGCATTTTTCCAACCTGCCGCATTTGGACAAACGCTACAAACTCGTCTATCGAATTCCAACGTCGGCCAGCTTGCGACCCAACGCGTGGTCGCCGAGCGGCCCGCGCGTGGTCGATATCGAGAAGCTGGTACCGATCATCGCCAATGCGGCAAGGGCGAATGGCATCGACGCGAAACTGGTGCACGCGGTAATTCGCGCCGAGTCTGGCTACAACGAAAACGCGATTTCATCGAAAGGCGCGGTCGGATTGATGCAGCTCATCCCGGCGACGGCGCAACGCTACGGCGTCACCAACAGCTATGACCCGACCGAAAACATTTCAGGCGGCACGCGCTATCTGCGCGATCTGCTGAAGATGTTCAACGGCAATATCGAGTTGGCACTCGCCGGTTACAACGCTGGTGAAAACGCGGTGATCCGAGCGGGTAATCGCATTCCGCCTTATCCCGAAACGATGGCGTATGTGCCGAAGGTGCTTAATTTTTATCGCAGCCCGGACGTTAGCCGGTTTTAATTTTGTCCGCATCGCAGTTGTCAAAGTCTAGCACTGGCGGGCTTTGCAGGGCATTTTACGTCTAAAAAGCGCGCCGGTACTAGAGTTTGACGATTTCAATCACCCGCCGCAGGTGCCACGATACCGCCCGGCTCAACAGCGGAACGACTTTTTTCGGGCTCCACAGCATCGCGCGCGTGCTGATGGTTGCGGGCGAAAATCGTATAGAAAGTCGGCACCACGAACAGCGTGAGAATCGTTCCCAGCGACATGCCGCCGACGATCACCCAACCGATCACCTGACGCGATTCAGACCCCGCGCCACGCGCAAGTGCCAGCGGGATTGCGCTGAGCACCATCG
>JANMPY010000042.1:0-2463 GCA_031370095.1 Betaproteobacteria bacterium | reverse complement strand
TTCCGCATCAGCGGCTTTATTGACCAGCGCAAAGCACTGGACGCGCTGCGCGCCGCACCGACTGCATTCGACCTGGTGGTGACTGACTACAACATGCCGGGCATGTCGGGACTGGACGTGGCGCGCGAAGTGCATAGCATCCGCGCTGACCTCGCGGTGGCGGTCGCTTCTGGATTCATCGACGAGAGCTTGCGCGCGCAGGCGGATGCTGCCGGGGTGCGGGAATTGATCTTCAAGGCCAACGCGGTGGAAGACTTGTGCGACGCGTTTGCGCGGTTGGCGCAGGCGGTCGGGGAGCAATCGAAGCACGGATAGCTGGTTGGTATTGTTGGGGTTCAGATTGTGGGCGTGAGGAAGTTTCAACAAATCCTGGCGCTGGCGTGCCACTCCCGCCATTTTCGGCTTGGAAGGCGCATGAAACGGCGTTCTTGATACCGGATCGGCGGTGTCCCGCCTCACCTCGAACAAGCCACCGTGCGACGGCTATCGTGCTGATTATCGCTTCGCCGCCCGTGCCAGATTCAATGGCATCAAACGGCGCGAGATTTCCAAGTCCGGCGTTGCCGCTGTGCACTGCAAATCTTCACGCCAGAGTAGGTCGCCCTTCTACACCAGCCTGCGACTACAGACCACACCGAGCCGCTTCTGTGCACCCCCGTGGAAACTCCAGCTTTCCCCTTGCAAGTTATTTTAATTGCTTATTTAATTAACATTTGCAATACTTGCTGCAGGCGTCGTATTTGCGATGCCCCGCACCCTAATCACCTAAAAGGAAATCCCATGGACCTGATCAAAATGAACAGCATCAAATCCAGCGATGTCGCTACCGAACTTCTAAACGCCGAACTTCCGCTGGCACCGGGAAAGGCAACTGAACTCACGATGCTCAATGAGTGGGAAATGGTGCTGGCAAGCGGCGGCGAAGGGATGCCGTGCTGGGGATGAGTCGGCAATTCGACAAGAAATTCGAATGGAGTGATTGCCGAGAGGGTGGTTGGTCGCGGCGACCGGTAAAGCCGCGAACGTCGTAGCGCGACGCGAATGCAAAGAATTCGCGCGCCTGCAATTACTGCGCTAAGGCTCGCGTGCGAGCCTCTCTCCTACGGGGGAGAGGCTTGAGTTACGCGTACGCCAGCTTTTCCAAATAGCCGCGCATTTTCGTCGTCGCAATATTATCCGGCGCTGGCAGGGTGGCATCTTTGTACAGCGGCTGCTCACCCATGGCTTGCAAGTGCTGGCGCACACTTTCGGTCTCGGCCATGATGGCGTTCGCCGTACCAAGCGCGCGCACGACATCCTGCCGTTCCAGGTAAACATAAAAAAGCGCGGTCATGACGACGTGTTTGAAAACCGGTTGCGCGGTGTTCTCGGTGGCCATGACATAGAGACTGGCGAGGGCGTTGTCGGTATTTTCGCTTTGCGGGTTGAGTGCATCGCGCAGCGCACGAATCATCTTGTACTCGTTGGCCGAGATGCCCAGACGGCCCTTCTCCCGCCGCTTGAGGGCAATGATGACCTGATCAGCGGCATTGGAATATCCGCCAACGAGCAGCATGATCGCCACCAGTAAACAATCCGACGGCGCATCAATAAACAATTTAGGCGTGACGCCGCGATCATAGAGCCGCTTGGCATGCGCAAAATCTCCGGCGAGCAGCGCTTCCCACAATTGCCGCGAGGTACGGCGAATTTGATCCGTGTCGGCATCCACCCTGCCTCCCTTGAGGCGTGTGGCCACTTCCCACATGCGTCCATAGGCACCGAAGAACATGCTCATCACGCCGAGCGACGCAAACAGATTGCTGCGACACGCCATATCACCGAAGGTCTCTTCGCCGATCAATCCGCGTGCCGAGGTGATGACGTCGAGGTTGCCATCCAGATCGCGGCTGACGTTCGCCAGATACCAGACGACGGCGCGGGCCTTGGCATTCACCCCCAACTTCCGATACAGGTGATGCAGATAGACGCGCATCGTCCCCTCCTTGTAGCCCAGATTGAGAGCCATTGATTTGCTGCTGGCGCCCTGCGCGAGCAGCTCCAGCATTTTCATCTCTTTAGCGCTGATCGTTGAATTTTTCATCATAAAAAACCCCTGTCTTCGTTAAGTGCCGCGATCAATTGTTGAAAATTCTCCAGCCCGCCATCCACATCCATGGATGGATCAATCCCTTCGTTCGCCGCTTCACGGCGAATGATCACTTCAAAGCAGCGCACCAGGTCCGGATCAAGCTGTGTTCCGGCCACCCGTCGCAATTCCACCAACGCCTTATCCATCGAGCAGGCCTTGCGATACGGCCGGTCGGACACCAGCGTGTCGTATACGTCCGCGACCGCGCAGATGCGCGCGGCGAGCGGGATCGATGTTCCCGCCACGTTTGACGGATAACCATCACCATCCCAGCGCGCGTGATGGTATTTCACGATGTCGCTGGCGATGACCATGCGTGGATGCTGGTCACC
>JANMPY010000038.1:0-1512 GCA_031370095.1 Betaproteobacteria bacterium | reverse complement strand
CCTCCTCGCGATGTCGATAAAATACGTGGGCTCGGTATCGACTTCGATGTAATCCACACCGATCCGCGCCGCGCCGCGATCAAGAAAAAATAACCCACCCGGATTTTGACCCCGCCCTGACCATGTCCCTGACCGTTTTTTCCCTGCTACTTACCGGTGTACTGCTCAACGCGGCGGCACAGTTATTTCTGAAGGCCGGCACGATGCGCATTGGCGAATTCGCCTTCAGCGCTGAAAATATCATTCCGATTGGCTGGCAGCTCGCCACCCAGCCGTTCATCGTCGCCGGTGTCGGCTGCTACGCATTCAGTCTGGTGGTGTGGATCATGGGACTGTCACGCGTGCCCGTCAGCATCGCCTATCCGATGCTCTCAATAGGCTACATCGTCAGCGCGATAGCGGCGTGGTATTTATTCGGCGAATCGCTGACTGCACAAAAAATGCTGGGCATCGGTTTCATTATCATCGGCGTGTATCTGGTGGCGAAATCATGACCACACTTCCCTATCTTCATTTCGCGCGACCCACCATCAGCGAGAGCATGGCGGAGGCAGTGAAAGACACATTGCTAACCTTGCAGATGACCAGCGGGCCACGTGTGCAGGAGTTTGAGCAAGCGCTGGCTACCTACCACTGCGGTCGGCCGACGCGCGTGTTCACGTCGGCGACGGCTGCGATGGAAGTGGTGTTTCAGGTTTGCGGGATCGGTGCGGCATGTGGCGGCTCGACTGACGATGAAGTCATCACCTCGGCGATGACTTTTTTTTCGGTCGGCAACATGATCGAAAAAGTCGGCGCTAAAACGGTGATGGTTGATTGCGATTTGACCACGCGCAATATCGACTTAACCCAGGTTGAGGCCGCGATCACGCCGAACACCAAAGCCATCGTGCCGACGCATTTTTCAGGCTTGCCGTGCGACATGGATCGGCTTTACCGAATCGCGAAAAAACACCAGCTGCGCGTGATCGAAGACGCTGCGCTCGCCATCGGCAGTGGCTGGAAAGGCGCGCCAATAGGCGCTTTCGGCGATATTGCCGTGTTCAGCTTTCACCCAAACAAGAACATGACGACGATTGAAGGTGGTGCCGCGATATTTGCCGATGAGGTGCAAGCGAAACGTGCCGAAACGCTACGCTTTCACGGCATCGCCAGACGCGCCGACGGCACCCGCGACGTCGATTATCCGGGCGGCAAATTCAACATGAGTGATGTCTCGGCGCGTCTTGGACTGGAACAGTTAAAGCACCTCGACACGTGGTGTGCTGCGCGTCGCGAATTGGCGCAACACTATTTCAGGCAACTGGAACCAGTCGCCAAACAACTTGGCCTTGTCTTGCCCGCGAAAGCGCATGCGGATGATGACGCCGGCCATAGCTGGAACATGTTTTGTGTGTTGCTGCCATTGGCTAAGATGCGCATCACGCGCAAACAATTGATGGACGAAATGCACGCACAACAAATCGGGCTGGGCATTTCCTACGAGGCGATGCATTTGTCGACCTTGTTTCG
>JANMPY010000505.1:0-6236 GCA_031370095.1 Betaproteobacteria bacterium | reverse complement strand
TTTTCCAGCGCGCTGAAAAATTCAGGCTCGGTGACGTTAAATGCATTCACACCCGCGAGACCGGCGACCTTCAAAAACGCAGCCCAATCAAAGCCCGGCGTGAGCGCTTTCAAACCTTTGCCATTCATGTTGTGAAACAGCTTGTGCGGATCGCGACGATCAACCCGCGACAGCGACGCCGTCGCCAGCGCCGTTTCCATTGCCAGCACCGTGGCTCCATTACGCCTGGCAACATCGGCGCTATCACCGAGCAGCTCGAAAGTACGGGCGACGTGCGCCGCAAACTGGTCGCGAATTTCTTTCGACTTGTCTTCGGTCTTCAAGTAGTAGTCGCGGTCAGGCAGACTCAAGCCACCGGCACTGGCGAAGGCGATCACGCGATTGGAGTCGGCGAAGTCCTGATTGGAACCAAAGCCAAAAAAGAATCCGTCATTCGCAAGTGTAAGTTGCAGTTTGGCCAGCACGAGAGGCAGCTCGCGTTTTGATTTCATGCCGATGATCTGATCAAGAAAAGGCGCGATTGGTTTTGCGCCGAGCGCCTCGACAGCACCTTCGTCCATGCAGGCGGCAAAGTAGTCACCGATTTTTTGCTGACTGCTATTTCTCCCCTGTGTATTTTTCGAGAGGCTGTCGAGTATTCCCCACAGATAGCGCTGATTATCCTGGCCGAGCTTGCCGTAAACACTCCAGCGCGGCTGGTCGGCCGGGATCGGATTATTTTTCATCCAGCCGCCGCAGGTGTATTGATAAAAATCAACGCAAGGATTGGCGGTCTTGTCCATCGCGTTGACGTCGAGACCCGGGGTGTAGGGAAACGAGGTAGCAGGTTGGTCGGCAGACGGATTTTGCGCGATGGCTGGTGACACAATCGAGGAGAGAGTGACGGCGGACAACAGAATCAACAAGTTTCGCATTTCAGATACTCCGGGCAATGAAGCGATTTTAATTAACGTGTGATGCGAAGTGTAGCGCGTCATCATGCTTGCGACGCAATCGAGCAGTCGCGCTATCTCAAGTGCTGCGCATCGTCTCGACCGACCGCCACACTAGCCATTTATTTGATGACACCAAGCCTGTGTCCCACCTTGGCAAACGCCGCCACCGCACGCTCAATCTGCTCTTGCGTATGCGCCGCTGAAAGCTGGGTGCGGATGCGCGCGCGTCCCTTGGGCACGACCGGAAAACTGAAACCGACGACATAAATGCCTTCTTCGAGCAGACCGTCTGCCATGCCGCTTGCCAGCGTCGCGTCGCCCAGCATGATCGGTATTATCGGGTGACTTCCCGGCAATAAATCGAAGCCAAGCGAGCCCATTTCGCGGCGAAAATGTGCCCCATTTGCGTGCAAGCGTTGGCGCAACACAGTGCCCTCGCCCGAGGCCAGCAATTGAAGCGCCGCAAGCGACGCCGTGACGATGGGTGGTGCCAGTGAATTTGAAAACAGATAGGGTCGTGAGCGCTGGCGCAGCAGATCGACCACTTGGCTCCTCGCAGCAGTGTAGCCACCCGACGCACCGCCAAGCGCCTTGCCCAGAGTGCCGGTGACAATATCGACGCGATCAGCCACGCCGCAAAAATCCGGCGAACCGCGACCGTTCGCACCAATAACGCCCACTGCGTGCGAATCATCGACCATGACCAGTGCCTGATATTTATCGGCCAGTGTGCAGATTCCTTTCAGGTCTGCGATCGTGCCATCCATCGAGAACACGCCGTCAGTCGCAATCCACTTATAGCGCGCGCCATCGGCATCGGCCAACTGTAGTTGCGCCTCCAGATCGGGCATGTCGGCATGACGATAGCGATAACGCTTCGCTTTGCACAGACGCACTCCATCGATGATGCTGGCGTGATTGAGCGCATCGCTGATGACCGCGTCGTCCTCCCCCAGCAGCGTTTCGAACAAACCACCGTTGGCATCAAAACACGAGCCGTAGAGGATGGTGTCCTCCAACCCAAGAAAGGCAGAAATTGCCGCTTCAAGATCGCGGTGGATGGTTTGCGTGCCGCAAATGAAGCGTACGGAAGCCATGCCAAAACCGTATTCATCGAGACCGCGTTTCGCGGCGTCAATCAAGCGCGCATCGCCAGCGAGCCCCAAATAATTATTAGCGCAAAAATTGATCACTTCGATTCCCGATTCAAGCCGCAACAAGGTGCCTTGCGGGTTCGCGATCAATCGTTCGCGCTTGTCAAAACCATCATCGCGAATTTGTTTTGACGTAGCCTTAATTTGCCGGTAAAAAGCGTCACGCATTGTGGCTCCTGAAAATTATTGCGCTCAATTACTGTGATTAGGCATCTTATATTTTTTGCATGGCGCTGACACGATAAACTATCCCACTTTATTGACCACACCAAAACTGTCATGCGAATCCTTTTGCTTCTCACTATCGCTGTGCTTTTCAATGGCTGCGCGATCCTCGACCCGCACAATATCGTCGGCCGAATCAGCGTGCCGGAGACCGTGTCAAGTGTGCCCGTGCCGGAGCTTAACGCCAACGCCTGGAAACGCGAGGCTTTCGAGCGCGTGTGGCACACCGTCAATGATAAATATTACGATCCGAAATTGAACGGCGTGAATTGGCAGGCCGTGCGCGCAGCTTATGAGCCACTGGTGCTGACCGCTGAAACCGACGACCGCTATTGGGAACTGCTCGACAAGATGGCGGGTGAACTGAAGGATTCACACACGCGCGTGCATGGGCCCAAGCTCGTGGCGCAGCAGCGCGATCAGGAAACACATTCGCTCGGCTTGGGCTTTCTGGAAATGAACAATGCATTGATCGTCACCACTGCCCACATTGAATCGGATCCATGGTGGGCAGGCGTGCGACCGGGAATGACGATCAAGACCATCGATGGCGAACCGGCGATGGCGCGATATCAACGCTTAAAGACCGAGGTACGCGACGCCTCAACCCCTTGGGCGCGTGCGCGTTATGCGCAGCGCAACATTGTCGCGGGCGACCTTGAGTCCAAAATCAGCATGACGTTCATTCGCATGGACGGCAGTGAAATTTACGCGACCATGAAGCGCCGTAAATTTCGCGTGCCGCCGGAGATGACACAGCGTGTGTTGCCGTCCGGATTTGGCTATGTGCGGTTTTCAAATTTCGTCGGCAGCATGCAGGGCAATATTTTGCAGGCGATCAACAGCATGAAAGACGGCCCGGGCATGATCGTCGATTTACGCAACAACGGCGGCGGCTCGATGGGCATGTCCAGCACGCTCATTACCAAATTCCTGAGTAAATCGCACCAAGGTGCCAAGCTGTTGACGCGCAGCGGTAAGCCCGTGACGCTGGCGTTTATCGACACCATGAAAATGGAGCCCGAGCTGTTCGGTAACAAATCAACGGCCTATACCAAACCGCTGGTGATTCTCACCAACGAAGCCAGCGCTTCGGCATCCGAGCTCTTTACCAGTGCCCTACAGGATGTCGGCCGCGCCACCGTCATTGGCCAGCGGACGTGCGGATGTGCGTTAGGTTATCTGGGTTACGCCGACTTACCCGGTGGCGGGCAACTTGCCTACAGCGAGCTGGGCTTTGTGTCGTTCAAAGGCCGGCGCATTGAAGGCGAAGGCGTACAGCCCGACCTCGAAATTAAACTGACGCGGGAAGATATTTTGCTCAATCGTGATCGCATCCTTGAAGCGGCTGAAAATTTCCTGCAAGACAAAACTAAAATTCAAGCAACTGGAAAAACCCTGTGAAAATTCTCGTTCTCGGTGCTGGTGGTACCGGCGGCTATTTCGGTGGACGTCTGCATGAAGCGGGCGCGGATGTAACTTTTTTGGTGCGCGAGAAACGCGCGCAACAAATCGCTGCACACGGCTTGCAAATTGAGAGCCCCAAAGGACGCATCGCGCTGCAGGTCAAAACCGTTCTGGCGCAAGACGTGAAAGCGGAAGTCGACATCGTGATCATGTCGTGTAAGGCCTATGATCTTGCCTCCAGCATCGACGCCATTCGTCCCGCGATGGGTGCGGCAACCTGCGTGGTGCCGCTGCTCAACGGCATGTCGCATCTCGATTCGCTCGACGCCGCGTTCGGCGCGTCGCACGTGATGGGCGGCTTCTGCCAGATAGCGGCCACATTGACGAAAGACGGCGTGGTGAAATCAATGCTCGACGTGCATGCGATTACGTGGGGCGCACGCGAGCCGGCACAACAGGAGGCCGCCAACGCATTGGGCGTCGCGTTCGCAAACACCATCGTCGATTGGAAAGTCTCAGAAAACATCATTCTGGAGATGTGGGAAAAAATAGTTTTTCTCTGCACGCTGGCGGCAATGACTTGCCTCATGCGCGCGACTGTCGGCGAAATATTGGCGACTAAAGATGGCAAAGCGCTGATGAAACGGCAACTCGATTCCTGCATCGCCATCGCCGTGCATAGCGGCTACGCACCGCGCCCGCACACGTTGGCCCGCTACGAGACCGTGATCAATACCGCGGGATCGCCGCTCACCGCGTCGATGTTGCGCGATCTCGAAAGTGGCGGTGCCGTCGAGGCCGATCACGTCGTCGGCTTCATGCTCGGCAAGGCGCGTGAATTCGGTATCGACGACACCATGCTGTCGGTCGCGTACGCGCATTTGCAAGCGTACGAGAATCGGCGGGCGGGCAATCGGCTGGGGTAGGGAAATTTAATCAAGGTCTAGCATTGGCGGGGTTCTTCAGGCGGTTTCTGCCTGCGAAGCGCGCTGGTGCTGGGGTTTTGGCATAGGGAAGTTATAAAAACCCTGTCGTACCGGCGAAGGCGTCAAGGCATGCCTTGACTCCAAGTTTTATAAATACCGGATAGTGCTGGCAATCTTAGGCCCCGGCCTTCGCCGGGGAGACAATTTTGAGGTTTTTAGAAGTTCCCCGTAATGAGCTGACCTCGATGCGTGGCAATGTGCCGCCAGTAAAGCAACGCCAAACCAACTAAAACCCCAACGCCAACCCAGTTCCCCTGCGCGGATCATTGGCGCCATAAAAACGATTCCTGCCAACCGGCTTGCCATCAAGCGAAGGCGCGCCAACGAGAATGGCGGCGACATGATTTCTCGGCTGGGCATTAAGAAGCTTGTGGCCCATGCTTGATAATATTTTTGTCGCGTCTGGTCCCACCGCAAAATTTTCCACAGTCGTGGATTCAGGCAGCCACTGCTGGTGAAATCGCGGCGCGTCAACTGCTTCCTGAATATTCATGCCGTAATCAATCACGTTCATGATCGTGTGTACAACTGCTGTGATGATGTGACTGCCACCGGGCGTGCCCACCACCATCACCGGCTTGCCATCACGATTCACAATCGTCGGACTCATCGAACTCAACGGTCGCTTGGCCGGCGCAATCGCATTGGCTTCGCCCTGCACCAGGCCATAGGCGTTCGGCACGCCAAGCTTCACGGTGAAGTCATCCATTTCATTGTTGAGCAACACGCCCGTGCCCGCCGCCGTGACGCGAGCGCCAAACCAGCCGTTCAATGTGTAGGTGACAGACACAGCGTTACCCGCTTTATCGATGATCGAATAGTGGGTCGTGTTGCTGCCCTCATGCGGTGCGATGCCGGGCTGCAGCTCCATCGACACGCCAGCTTTCATGGGATTGATCGCGGCGCGTATATTCCCGGCATAGGTTTTGTCGAGGAGACGCGCCAACGGATTTTTCACGAAATCGGGATCGCCCAAATAATTGTTTCTGTCCAGATACGCGTGGCGCATCGCCTCTATTTGTCCATGCACCGCCTCGGCCGAACGAAAGCCCATTTCCTTCAATGGATAGCCTTCGACGATATTCAAAATCTCGCAGATGATGACGCCGCCCGAGCTCGGTGGTGGCGCCGACACAATGCGATAACCACGGTAGTCGCATTCCACCGGCGCCATTTCACGCACACGATATTGATCGAGATCCTGCTGGGTAATGATGCCCCGCCCTGCCGCACTCGACGCGACGATTGCTTTACCGACCGGGCCTTTGTAAAAACCATCCACGCCGCGTTGTGAAATATGCCGCAACGTTTTTGCGAGGTCCTTTTGAATCAGTCGCTCGCCGGATAAAAATGCGCGACCTTTGTTCAAAAAAATCGCGGCGGATGCAGGATCGCGCTTAAGGTCATCGACCGCGACCCGATAGATGTCGATGTCACCCTGCTCCATCACAAAGCCCTTATCGGCAAGCGCAATGGCAGGTGCGAGCAGTGCTGCACGCGGCATGCTGCCATATTTCTCACGCGCATGC
>JANMPY010000650.1:0-8551 GCA_031370095.1 Betaproteobacteria bacterium | reverse complement strand
CAAGGAAGCGACCGATACCGATTCCGATCCGATGCTCGTCTACATGCGCCTCATGATGGAGATGCTGTACAAGAATGACGATGTGCGTATCACGCGCGGTGATTTTTCGGCGATGGCAGCGGGCATACAATATTTTCCGGGCGTGGAGGAATGGTTTCCAAACATCAACGCCTACGTAAAAAAACGCGGCGGCGCTGCGGTGAACGTGCATCACTACATCATCTCGGCGGGCCAAAAGGAAATCCTTGAAGGCGTATCGATCCGCAAATATTTCAAGCAAATTTACGCTTCCGAATATCATTTCAACCAATACGGCATCGCCACGTTTCCCAAGCTGCTCATTACCGATACGTCAAAAACGCAATTTCTGTTTCGCATCAACAAAGGCAAGGAAGCAATGTCGGAGTCGATCAACGAGCACATGCCCGAGAGCGAAAGGCCGATTCCATTTTCCAACATCATCTACATCGGCGACGGCATGACCGACGTGCCGTCGATGGCGCTCACGACTAAAAGCGGCGGTCATTCGCTCGCGGTGTTCAATCCCAAACTCGTCAAAAGCAAGACCACCTGCGTGCGGCTGCTCAATGCCGGGCGCGTGGACTTCATTGCGCCAGCCGATTATCGCGCGAGCAGCAAACTCACCAGGCGAGTGCATTTGCTGCTTGACTCCGTTATCGCGGGCATTGCGTATCAGGCCGAAGTGGCTGCGTGCAAAGCCGAGAATAGCTGAGTGAGACCATTGGCGTTCTCGTTGCTCAACGACTTGTCGCACGAACAATTTATTTCGGGTGCCAGGCTCGCCGAAAAATATGGCGTTTCGCGCAGCGCCGTCTCGGATGCATTGCGCGACGCGAGTGAAGCAGGCATCGGCATCTTTAGTCTCACCCGCAAAGGCTATCGTCTCGCCGCACCGCTCGAGCTGCTCGATGTCGACATCATCCGTGCAGCGCTCGGCGCAACCGCCAGGCGTGTTGATGTCGAAGTACACAGAAGCATCGACTCGACCAATGCCGAATTGGCTCGCCGCGCCACGCTCGGCGCACCAAGCGGCCTCTGCGTGGTGGCCGAGTCGCAGACCGCAGGGCGCGGGCGGCGCGGGCGCGTGTGGCACTCGGCATTCGGCGCGTCGCTGACGTTTTCGTTGTTGTGGCGCGCGGATAAAGGCGCGGCAGAATTAGCCGGGTTGTCGCTCGTGGTTGGCTTGGCGATCCTGCGTGCGTTGCAAGATATCGGCCTGCGCGATCCTGATTGTGTCAAATTAAAATGGCCGAATGATATTGTCGCGGACGGCGCAAAGCTGGCGGGTGTGTTGATCGAAACGCAGGGCGATATGCTTGGCCCAACCACGGCGGTGATTGGCATTGGCATCAATGTACATTTGAGTGATGCGATGAAGATGAGCATCGATCAGCCAGCGACGGATGTGAATGCCTTGTGTGTGCGCGCGCCTTCGCGCAATCGTTTGCTGGCGCGGGTGTTGCAGGAATTGGTCATCGTGCTCGACGAATTCCAGAAGGCCGGTTTTCGCACGTTCAAAACAGCATGGCGCGACCATCACGCGCTGCACGCAAAACCCGTGCGCGTCTTGTTCGGCGACGGCAGTGTGCTGAACGCGACGGTCAAAGACGTGGCCAACGACGGCGCGCTGATCGTGACGGTCAACGGTAAAGAGCTGCACGTCACCGCCGGCGAAGTGAGCCTGCGCGCGAACGGCGGCAAAGCATGAGTGTGCGCATGTTGGCGATTGACGCCGGTAACACGCGCATCAAATGGGGTCTTGCTGACGACAGCGACGGGCACGATGGTCATACTGGACAAGGCTGGTCACAACGCGGGGCGCTAAATACCGCCGACATTGCGGGTAGCCATCTGTTCAGCGATTTGCTGAAAGCCTCGGTCGTCGATTGCGTCGTCGTCTCCAATGTTGCGGGAGCCTCAGTTGCTGCCGCAATCAAGGATCAGATTTATTTTTTGCGTAAACCCATTACGTTCATCAGTGCTCAGGCTGCGCAGTGCGGCGTCGTCAATAATTACGAGAATCCCGCACAACTTGGCTGTGATCGCTGGGCTGCGCTCGTCGCCGCACACGCGAGGGCGGCAGGTGCGCCACGCGCGCAACTGGTGGTGATGGCGGGAACTGCATTGACGGTCGATGCGCTTACCGCCGACGGACATTTTCTTGGTGGCATCATCGTACCGGGGATGATGCTCATGCATCACGCCTTGCACTGTGGCACCGCGCAGTTACCGGCAGCGTCGGGCGAATATCAGACCTTCCCGACGGCGACCGTACACGCGATTGCGTCGGGCGCCGTGGAGGCGTGCGCGGGCGCGGTTGCCCGCATGTACACGCATCTGTCCACCCAAGTCGGTGTCGCACCACACTGCATCGGCAGTGGTGGTGCGATGCAGGCTTTGGCACCGCATCTTCCTTTTCCTGTGGTGATCAACGACAATCTGGTGCTGGATGGCATCAAAGTGATCGCCGAGGCATCCGCCGCCGCTTAAATTTTATTCGTTCCGAACCGAACATGGCCCGTCTCATTTTTTTTCTGTTGCTCATCGCTAACGTCGCCTTCGGTGCCTACGTTTATTTCAACGCCACGTCGCCCGCCGCAGTTCCGCGCGAAATCAATCCCGGCGTGCTTAAAATTATTTCCGTGACCGACGCTGGCAAGGCGCAACAGGATGCGGCCGCAGCAAAAAAAGTTGCCGCGAGTCTTACCGGCTCGGCCTGCGTCGATTTCAGTGTGAAGCCCGCCGACACCGCGCGCGCGCAGGCGTCGTTTGCCGCAATGAATATCGGCGACCGGCTAAGCACGCGCAACGTCGACGACTACACGCGTTTTGCCGTCTCACTGCCCGCGCAGAAGGACAAACGCCTCGCCGATACGCTGGTCGCGAATCTAAAAAAAGCCGGCGTGAAAGACGTCTCCGTACTCGGCGACAACACGATTTCGCTAGGCGTATTTTCCTCCGCCGAGGCGGCACAAAAAGCGGTGGCCGACGTAAAAGCCAAAGCAAAAACACTGGCGAACGATGCGCAAGTCACACCGAGAAATCCGCAAACCACCGAAACGATTTTCACCGTGAAGGAGCCCAATACCAACATGGTGGCAAGGCTCACGCTGATGCAGCGCGAATTTGATGGCAGCAATTTGCGCGCGGTGGCGTGTCCGGCAACGGTGCCGGTGGCGGCGATAGCGCCGGTGGTTACTGAGGCGACAATACCCGCGAAAAAATAGCTAAAACGAGCATTGGCGGGGTTTTACAGCCATTTAATCGCTGAAAGGCGCGCCAGATGACGATCTGCATGACCACGCAGAAAAAATTGCAATGTTTGATGGGCGACTTCAGCTAGAAGCTTTTCATCTTTTGCGCGACATCTCGCGAGTCGCGGCGCATTGTCTGTGAAGCCGTCCGCACCTGTCCCTTTACCGCTTCGGTCTTATTCAAATCTCATGCGTTTCATCAAATCAATAAAGCGCGGTTGGTTACGGAGATTGTTCCATTTCGGTTCCACTTTCAACCAAACCATGCGCACGTCCTTTTCCACGAAGGCTTTTTCCAGATAATCGAGGGCTTTTTCGCTGTCGCCGAGCGCGTTGTAAACAAGAGCAAAGTGATACGGCGGAACGTAGCGCGCGTTTGAGAACTTGAAAAGTTCATCCAGCCCGGCTTGCGATTCCGCCAGCTTGCCTGATTTCGCCAAAGCATAACTTCCATAAGCGATCGGTTCGGTGCTGGTGGAAGCAATTTCCCGCGCCTTGGCGGTAGCGGCAATGGCTTCGGCGAACATGCCTTTTTCCGTGTAGGCTCGCGCCGCCATCATCAGTGCCAGCCGGTGATTCGGCTCCAGTTCGAGCGCTTTTTGCAATCTGACAATCGCTTCGTCAAAGCGGCCTGCATACGTCAGCAGCATTCCTTCAATCGCGTTGACGCGCAAATTTATCGGGTCGAGTTCTCTGGCGCGTTTTATTTTGGCGAGGGCCTCGCCGTGTCGTCCCAACGCTGAAAGTAAATGCGCATAAAATTGAAGAGCGTCGGGGTTATTCGGGTCGAGTTCCAGAGCGCGCTTGTGTTGAATTTCGGCGGCGTTCCAATCCCAGTCGTACCAAAAATGGATGTGACCGAGATTGGTGTGCGCTTCGGCTAATCGGTCGTCAAGTTCGATGGCCTTGTGTGCCATCGCTTTCGCTTTTGGCATCACCTCGTTTGAAGGCATCTCGCCCCCGACCGTCAGTCCGCGATACGCATCGGCGAGTCCGGCATAGGCAAGTGCGTAATTCGTATCGACCGCAATCGCTTGCTGAAAATATGAAATGCTCGTTTCAGTTCCCTGTTTTACGCCTTTGAGCAGATAAAAACGCCCTTTCATATAGAGCTGATAGGCCTCGACACTATCTGTCGCACGCTTTTTCTGCCGATTCCCGAGCCGGATTTTTAGAGCCGTTGCCACTCGTTCAGAGATTGAATCCTGAATGGCAAAAATGTCCGTGAAGTTTTCATCAAAATTTTCCGTCCACAACTGCATACCGTCGCCGGTGCGCATCATGCGCAATGAGACTCTGATTCTCCCGCCGGAAGTTTGGATGCTGCCGTCTAAAACTGCGTCCGCCTGGAGTTCACGCCCCGCAGACACAGCGTCCCGATCCAACGCGGTGTATCGACGAACTGACTCGAGCGAACGCACAACAATTTCTTCGCTGCCACCCAGCTTCGAAATCAATGTATCAGTCATCCCCATTTCCAATGCCTCGTCGCGATTTCCGGCAAGCAAAGCTCTAAACGGCAAAACGGCGACAGACTTGACTTGGCTGGACGACGCGGGCTTCACGCTTTCGCGCCAAAGATAACCGAAGAGTGAACCAAGAATGAGAAGGCTGCAAGCGGCCAAGACAATCAGCCGACCCGGCTTGCGTTGCCTGCCTCTCGCATCGCCTTTTTGGGCATCCTGAAAAGACGCGTCTGCTGACCCGATCGATAATGCTGGCGGTACCGGGATGGCATCGGCTGCGTCGGCAATTGCGCTCCCACGCGAGCTCGCAGGGCCGCCAATAGTGCGGACTTCGGCGACAAATCTATAACCGTGTCCGCGCACCGTCTCAATGAATTTTCCCGCGCCCGCGCGCTCGCCCAAGACGTGCCGCAAAAGCGAAATGCTTTTATCTAAATTATTTTCTTCGACAATCGTATCCGCCCAGACTTCTTTTAGCAGCTCATCTTTGGTGACCAGATGATTGCCTCGTCTGACGAGCATGCATAAGGTCTTGAAGGCTTTTTCAGAAAGCGGTACCCGTCCGCCATCGCGCCACAAAATTCGTTCGGAAATATCCAAACGAAATTTGTCGAACTCAAATACCTCGTTGTTCTGTTGAGACATTCTGGTTTTCAGAAAAGCGTCAGAAAAATTTCAGGAAACGCGAAGGATGCAACAGCTTCGTCTTGCGATTATTGCACGCACCTAACCTAGCGCCACGCGACCTTCTTATAACTTACAACGCGCAACTTGCAACTTGTGATTTCAACTCGAGGAACAAACATGAAACGAAGCCATCCCATCAATAAATTGGTTCTAGCGCTCGTATTTTTCATTGGCCTCACGGTCGCTGGATGCCGCAATGGTCAGGACGAGAGCACTCCGCTCCCCGTAGCCAATGCCGACGCTTGCAAGACGGGAGCAGCGAACACGCCGGTCGACACCCAGTTTTGTCGCGGCAAGGCGAACTTCAATGACCGCACGCTGGCGGGCTTGGGTGGCAATGGCCGGGCGTGCTCCGACTGCCACGTAGAGTCAGAGAGCTTTCAGCTAAGCCCGGCGGTCGCGCAGACACGGTTTGCGCGGATGAACTCAACGGGTGTCGACGATCCCCTGTTTCGCGCAATCGACGCCGATGACTTTCGCGTCAACGGCCCTGCCGCGCGCGACTTCACAAACCTTACGCAAAACGGCCTCATTCGCGTGACGATCCCGCTGCCCGCAAACGTAAAGCTCCTCGACTGCGGCGCAACAGTTCCATGCCCGGCATCAGCACTCCCGACCAGCGAGACCGTCGCCGATGTCTGGCGATCAGTTCCCTCAATCTTCGACGTAAACATCACGGGCCCCGATGGTGCTGCACCTGTGTGGCCACGCGGGCCGAACCTGAACGGCGGTTTCCAACTCGATGGCCGCATCGACACGCTACAGAATCAGGCACTCGCCGCGCTGCGCGCGCATGCGTCGATCACAAACGACCCGCCGGTGAAATTCCTGGATGACGTGGCCGGATTCCAGAGTACGCAGTTTTCCTCCGAAAGCGTAAAGAACCTGTCTGTCGCCATCACGGCAGGCGCGAGCCCGCTGCCTGATCCCGATCCGGTTCTGAACGCCCTGGAGACAGCAGGCAAGGCTGTCTTCAATCGCGCTTGCGCCCAGTGCCATGGCAATCTGGGTGGCCATCCCAGCGGCAGCACCCCGATTCTCCAGGGGACGCAGGGCACACCCACGGCCATCGTCCGATACCACGACATTGCAACCACGTGTCCCCGGCCGGTCGACACGGTCAGTCCACCGCGCTTCGCGTTCGCCGCATGCAGCCCGAGCCAGATGAAGAACGTGCGTACCTATCAGATCACCAACAGCGGCGTGTCACCGAGCGGAACCGCTTGTGGCGGCGCCGCTCCGCAGCCGGCGTGCGTCACACGACTCACAACATCTGATCCGGGCCGCATGCTCCTCACCGGTTTCCCGCAACCAGGCGGTCCCGGCGACATCCAGCATTTCGACATTCCGAGCGTGCGTGGCATCAGCCGTACAGCGCCTTATTTCCACAACAACACGGCTGCAACGCTCGAAGAGATGCTCGAGCACTACAAGCAGTTCTTCAAGCGGGTGCAGGTTCAAAACCCGGCCGCTCCTTTGCTCACGACGCAGCCGGGTGTCACTCCGCCCGTCATTGATCGTCCGTTCACCGACGCTGAAGTTCCGGCTCTGCTGGCGTATCTTCGCAAGATCTGATTCACAACTTGATTATCCAGGCACTCCGCTCGCGTGCTACATAAAAACAAGGTCATTTCAAACCCTGTTTCCTTGGGTGGCAAATCTGATTTTTCACCGCTAAATAAATAAACAGATTTCTCTCTTCGTTCGAAATGACAGTGTGTTTTTTAAGGTGGTGCGATAGGCGTACGACCGAATCGTTTTGAGCAATCAGCATAAATACAAACTTATTGCTTAGATCGCCATTTGACGGGCATTGTAGACATAAAATGTCCGCAGAGTCGCGCCAGTGCTAGAGTTTCACCGTTTCAATCTACAGCACCTTTCCCGGATTCATGATCCCTTTCGAATCCAACGCCGCCTTGATGGCGCGCATCATGTCGAGTTCCACGCTCGATTTATGTTTGGTGATTTCTTCGCGCTTCATTTGGCCAAGCCCGTGCTCTGCGCTGATGGAGCCGCCCAGTTCGTCGAGCAGCGCATAGACGATGTTGTTGGCTTCGCGCGTTTGCTGATGCGTCGGTGGCGTGCCTGAAAAACTTAAGTTGTAGTGCAGATTGCCATCGCCGATGTGGCCGAAACAGATCACTTGCGCATCGGCAAATTTTGTGCCGAGCGCAACATCACCGCGTTGAATGAATTCGGCAATGCGCGAAATCGGTACCGAGATATCGTGCTTCACGCTTTTGCCTTGAAGCTTTTCGGCTTCAGGAATGTGTTCGCGAATATTCCACAGCGCTTTCGACTGTCCTTCACTTGCTGCGATGATGGCGTCGAGCGCTTGGCCATTTGCAAACGCCGGCTCGAGTGCTGCGGACAACGCTTCTTCCAGCGGCGCGTCTTTCATCGTGTCGGCGAACTCAACCAATACCTGCCATTGATGATGTGCAGAAAATGGCTCTGTCGTCGCCGGAAAATGTTTGATGACAAGATCAACGCAAACGCGCGACATCAATTCGAAACCAGTAAGCCGGTCGCCCATTGCGGACTGAATCGTTGCGAGTAACGCAACCGCCGCTGCCGGTTTTGGCACGGCAATCAACGCGGTGCAGGTGCGCTGCGGCTTCGGATAAAGTTTTAACACCGCCGCAGTGATGATGCCGAGCGTGCCTTCGGCACCCATCAAGAGATGCTTCAGATCGTAACCGGTGTTGTCTTTGCGCAGCGCTTTCAGCCCGTTCCATATTTTGCCATCGGGTGTCACCGCTTCAATGCCCAGCACCAAATCGCGCGCATTGCCATAGCGCAACACGGCGGTGCCGCCGGCATTGGTGGAGAGATTGCCGCCGATGGTGCAGCTCCCTTCTGCCGCGAGCGATAGTGGAAAGTAGCGATTGTTGGTGAGTGCAGCTTCCTGCACCGCAGCGAGGATACAGCCGGCCTCAACGGTCATCGCGTTGTTGGCAAGATCGATGCCGCGAATCTTGTTCATGCGTGTAAGTGACAACACGATGGCGTTGCCGGAGCTATCGGGGACGCCGCCACCAACCATGCCGGTGTTGCCGCCCTGCGGGACGATGGGGGTCTGCGTTTCGGCGCAGAGTTCGACGACGGCGGCGACCTCAT
>JANMPY010000593.1:0-11684 GCA_031370095.1 Betaproteobacteria bacterium | reverse complement strand
TTTTGTAGCGCAAAAATTCATGATGCGAGTCTACTGGCCTGGTGGCAATTACAATACCGACCCGCTCCGCGTCGCTGCCAACCCGTAGCCAATCAGCGGGTGCAGATTGCAGCGCGGTGCAGGTAACGGTGATTTCGCCGCTCGGTGCGACCAGCAGCCGCACGCGGCGCAGTTGATGCGGATAGGTGGCGGCGTGGGCGGCGAGCGCGGCACGGATGGCACGCACATCAGCCACATGTCCAAACCGCCGCGCAGCCGTCTGCAATCGCGCCAGATGACGGTCGAGGAAAGCGTATTGCCCGTCCTGCAGCAGCAAGGTTTCTAGCAAATCAAAATGGCCGGCGCCGACGCCGAGAAAGCGCGCCTTGGTCAGTGCCTCGGCGTGTTCCTCGCCAGCAGTGGAGTCCCAGGTGATGCCGCCGCCCACGCCGCATTGCGCCATGCCGCTTGCCGCGTCCATCGTGACGGTGCGGATCGGCACGTTGAATACGGCGCGTTGTTCCGGCGTGATGTAGCCGATCGCGCCGCAATAAATGCCGCGCGGCGAGTCTTCCAGCACCGCGATAATTTCGCTGGTCTTTATTTTTGGCGCGCCCGTGATCGAGCCGCAGGGGAAGAGTGCGCAAAAAATATCTTCCAGCGTGACGCCCTCGCGCGTCGTTGCAGTCACGGTCGAGGTCATGTGATGCACCGTCGGATAGGTTTCCAGTGAAAAAAGCTTTGGCACCGCGACCGAGCCGGTCACCGCGACGCGCGAAAGATCATTACGCAATAAATCCACGATCATCAAATTTTCGGCGCGATTTTTTTCTGAATTCACCAGCGTGTGCGCCTCGGCGTCGTCGCTTGCCTGCCAAGCCAGACTCGCTGATTCCGAAGAGGGCAGTGCGGCGCGGCTCAAGGTACCTTTCATCGGCCGCGCCAATAGCCGAGCGCCATCCCAGGCAAAAAATAACTCGGGTGAAAGCGAAAGAATCTGGCGCTCACCGATGTCCAGATACGCATTGAATCGTCCATGCGATTGCGCCGCGAGTGCCTCGTACCACGCGCGTGGCTCGCCGCTGACAGCGGTGTTCAAACGCAGCGTGTAATTCACCTGGTACGTATCGCCGCGCGCAATCGCTTCGCGTATCGCCACGATATCGGCGTCGTAAGTCGCGCGATCAGTATCCGCCAGCCAGCCGCTGACGGCGGCGTGCTGCTTGGTCACGCGTGGCAGCACGGTCGGCGCGCGAAACAGGCCGAACCACAGCAACGGCAGCGGACCCGACGGATGCGCGTGCAGTGCCGCGTCGAAGGCGGGCGCGGCTTCGTAACAAAGCATTCCTGCCGCGTAAAAACCATTGCGCGTTGCATCCTGCACCTCGCGCAAGGCCGGGCGCACTTCGGCGAGCGTGCGCGCGACAATGATCCGTTCCGGCTGCGTGAAGGCCAGCCGATGCACGCTGGAACCGTTGGTGAGCGGGTCGGCGAAATCGAAAATTAATGTGTGGGTGGGGGATTGCATGCGAGGGGATCGGGATGTTGGAACGTACCAAGTGTAGTGTTGCATTCACTTTGCGACTTAATAAAGAAACCCGCAATGTCGATTGGTTACACCTCCTTCCCCCGCTGTGTGGGGGAACAACCACAAGGGTTGCGCCGGGTCGGGATGGGGGTGTCTTTGCAAATGGCGCGTCGACTTTAGCATCGCCCCCATCCCAGCCTTCCCCCGTGGCCGGGGGAAGGAGCCAGATCCGTGATCATGAAAAAAGGTCACATTGTTTATGTAGCAATACGCTTGCCTCCCGAACGTCGCAACTTACCGCTCATAGCTCAATCAAAACTTCGCTTTGAACTGTACCCCAACCAATCGCGGCTCATTGATGAAGCCAGTCAAATTATTAAAGTCGATACCACCAACCACGCGAATCTGGTCGCCGATATTGCGGCTGTATGCGGCCAATTCATATTTGCCGTAGCCCCAGGTGTAGGCCGCGCGCAGGCCGACTTCGGTAAGCGCTTTGCCGATGAATTCTTTGGAGTCATAGAGGAAAAAAGAAATCTTGCTGCGGTACGCAAGATCGGTGTAGACCGAAAATTCGCTGCCAGCGGCGAGCGGCAGAATATATTTCAACGTCATGTTCGCCACGTATTTCGGTGCCTGCGGCAAGACGTTGCCGTTGATCGAAACGGTTGGGCTAAATTTACCCACCGCCGGATTGGCGGGCACGACAATCGGATCAAGCACGGTACACGCGCCGCAGCCGGCGATGGTGAGGCTCGGGTCCTTGATCTTGGTGTCGTTGAGACTGGCACCAACTGTCAGCAGCAGCGTCTCGGTGAGATACGCTTCCAGATCCATTTCGAATCCCTGGCCTTGCGCCTTGGCGGCATTGACGAGGCGGTTGCTGTTGGCGTTGCCACCGACGGCACTCAACTGCAAATCTTTCACGTCGTAGCGAAAGACGTTAAACCCGAGTCTGGCGCGTTTGTCCCACAGATCGGTTTTCACACCCGCTTCATACGAAGTCACGGTCTCTGTTCTGGCCACCGACAAGGTGTCGTCAAACAACAGGCGGCCCTGAATGCTCGGCGCACGAAAGCCTCTCGCGACGCGTGCGTAGACGTTGGTGTCTTTATCCAATTGGAAAGTGCCGGAAAAATCACCGCTGGTATTGGTCACATCAGTATTTTTGGTCAGGCGCCCGATGAAGGTCGGCGAAAATGGCGGCGCGATCAGGCGATCGGCGACGAAATCTTTTTTGTCCTGCGTGAATCGCAATCCGCCGCGCAGCGTCAACACATCGCTGACTTTGTAGTTCACCGAGCCAAACAATGCCTGCGTTTTGTTACGCTGCTGCTGTTTGGCGAGACCGTTTTGCACGCCCGCCGCAAGGGTGTCGTAGTTGAAGCTGTCGATGTTCACGTCTTCATCAAAAAAATACAATCCTGCCAGCCATTTCAGTGGCCCTTTGTCGCGTGACTCGAGGCGAAATTCCTGGGTGAGCTGGCGATGCTTTGGCAAGCCGTCGGCCGATTCTGCGGCGAACGGAATGAAGCCGGGGCCGGATGTCGGCAGGAAAAATGCGCCGAAGCCACCATCGATGTCGCCGCGCGAAAACGACGTGACCTTTTCGTAGCCGGTGATCGAGTGCAGCGTGACGGCGTCGAGATCCCAGCGAAACTTCAAGCTGCCGCCGTTATTTTTTACGTCCTGCGAATTGCGGCCATCGATGGAGATTTTCGCGGGATCAAAGCCATCGACCAGATCATTGGTGCCCGACTTGATGATGTTGGCGCGGAACAGTCGTGCGCTACCATTCAAGTCGCGGGTGTGGAAATTAAACAGTGCATTGAACGTGGCCGTCGGCGAATACATCAGTTGCACCCGTGCGGCGCGGTCGGTGTAGCCTTCAAGGTCGCGCGCGGGTGCGGAGGCGACGGTGTTCTTCACCCAATCGTCACGCGTTTGTGAGAGCACTGCCACACGCGCTGCCCACATTTCGCCGAGCGGAATATTGAATGCGCCTTCGAGGTTGGTGGTTTTGTAAGTGCCAGTGGAAAGGCTCACATACGCGTCCTGCTGGCGCGATGGTTTCACCGAATCAAACTTCACCACACCAGCTGGCGTATTGCGGCCGAACGAGGTGCCCTGCGGGCCGCGCAGAACCTCGATCTGGGCGAGATCGAACACCGGAAAGCCTTTCAGGATCGGGTTTTCCTGCACGATGTCGTCGTACACCAGCGACACGGGCTGGGACGCGTTCAAATCAAAATCAGTATTGCCGTAGCCGCGAATATAAAAACGTGGAAACGCGCGGCCAAACGAAGATTCAATATTCAAGCTCGGTACGCGTGCGGCCAGCATGCGAATGTCCTGACCACCGGAATTGATGATGTCGAGCTTTTCACCAGCAAGTGTCGAAATCGAAATCGGCACGTCCTTGATGTTTTCCTCGCGGCGCTCGGCGGTCACGGTGATGGTTTCAAGCTTGCCGTCGATCTTGCCGGATGTTTTCGTGTCGGGCAGCGGCGTTTGTGCAAATGCGTTCGGCATCGACATCGCAGCGGCAATGGTGAAGCCAAAAGTCAAGCCGCGTGCAAGTGCGCTGCGCGTGCAGGCAGCCGCAAGGATACTTTTTTTCATGATGAAACTCCCGGGTAGAAACGGTGATGGAAGGATGGAGGCAAAAAAAGCGAAAAAATAGCAGCAATTGAAGTTAGCAAAAAATGCTGAGGACGGCAAACACAACAGGCTATTTTCTGCAGCGATGTTGCGCGGCAGACACAATAATGAATATAGCCTGCGCGCTACAATCACGCCATGCTGCCTTCAAAACTTGCCATCGTCGATCTGGAAACCACCGGGATCACCGCGACGGGCGACCGCATTACCGAAATCGGTATCGTGCGCGTCGAAAATGGCGCGGTCGTTGAAGAGTGGCAGAGTCTGGTCAATCCGCAGTGCAGTATCCCCGCCGAGATTCAGGCGCTCACCGGCATCAGCAACGCGATGGTTGCCGATGCGCCGACGTTTGCGCGGTTGGCGAGTGAAATTCTGGCGCGGCTGGATGGTTGTATATTCGTTGCGCACAACGCGCGCTTCGATTACGGCTTTGTCAAGAATGCGTTTCGTCGCATCGACATACCGTTCACGGCTGACGTGTTGTGTACCGTGCGGCTTTCGCGCAGGCTGTATCCCGAATATCCATCGCACAGTCTCGACGCGTTGATTACGCGTCATCGCCTCAATGCGAATGACCGTCACCGCGCGCTGGGCGATGCGCGCATCACGTGGCAGGCGCTGGAGGCGATGTGTCGCGGCAACTCGGCAGAAACAATTGCAGCGGCGATCAAGGCGCTGCTCAAGATGCCGAGTCTGCCACCGCAGTTGTCGCCCGGCGCGCTCGACGATCTCCCCGAAGGCCCCGGCGTGTACTTGTTTTATGGCGTAAACGCGTTGCCGATCTACGTCGGCAAAAGCATCAATCTGCGCGACCGGGTACGCTCACATTTTTCCAGCGATTACCGCAGCGCCAACGATCAACGACTCTCCACCGAAATTACCCGCATCGAGATTGAAGAAACGGCTGGCGAGCTCGGCGCGCTGCTGCGCGAAGCGCAGTTGGTCAAATCGGCGTTGCCACTGAGAAATCATCGACTGCGAAAAAATCGCCAGATCGTTTTCATTCGTCTGACCGATCTGAACCAGCCGCCGGAAATGGTGCCGTTTATCGAATTCGATCCCGGCAGCGCCGCAGGCATGTACGGCCCGTTTCCGGCCAAGCCGCGCGCCAAGGCTTTGCTGCAAAGCCTCGCTGCTGACTATGCGCTTTGCTGGAAAGCGCTCGGCGTACAGCAAGCCGAAGGTGCCTGTTTTGCGCGACAACTGCATCGCTGTCGGGGTGCCTGCGTCGGTGCCGAGAGCATGATGCAGCATAACCTGCGGTTGCTCGATGCGCTAAGCGAGCATCGTTTTCCGGCGTGGCCGTGGGCGGGCCCGATAGCGATCAAGGAAAAGCATCCCGATCACGGTTGGGAGCGCCTCTATCTGGTGGATCGATGGTGCCACCTTGGTACTGCTGCGGATGAGGAAGACCTCTGGTCGCTGCTCGAATCCAGTCGCGCGAATGCCTGCGAATTCGATGCGGATATTTATAAGGTGTTGCGGAAATATTTGGCTAAGTCAGCGCGTCCCGAGGTGCGGGTACTCAGGCAGCGGCAGCCAGTGACGATCGAATAGGCCGGAAGTCCGGCCTTTTTTGTGCATTAAAAGTTTTCGCGCATCAAACAATTTTCACACTAAGGTTCGGTAATTTATCGATGTGACATTCGATCACATCCCCTTTCACCACCGGCCCCACATTTTCCGGCGTGCCCGAATAAATAATATCGCCCGCCATCAATTCAAAGGCCTCCGAAAGCTGGCTGATTTGTTCGGCCACGTTCCAGATCATTTGATTGAGATTGGCGTTTTGCTTGACCACGCCATTGACCTTAAGCCAGATCGCGCCCTCGCTGAAATGGCCAATCTGACCCGCCGGATGCAGTGGTCCGATGGGTGCGGAATGATCGAAACTCTTGCCGATTTCCCACGGCTTTTTCTGGTCTCCCATGCCGCGTTGCAAATCGCGCCGCGTCATGTCCAAACCGAGCGCGTAGCCGTAAACATGATCGAGCGCTTTATTGATCGGGATGCTGCGCCCGCCGCTATGCAGCGCTGCGACCAGCTCGACTTCGTAGTGATAGTTTTTGGTCAGCGACGGGTAAGGGTGATCGGTGACCTTGGCGGGCGCTGCAAACTGAATCGCGTCAGTCGGCTTCTGGAAAAAGAACGGCGGCTCGCGCGTCGGATCCGAGCCCATTTCGCGCGCGTGCGCAGCGTAGTTGCGACCGATGCAATAAATACGCCGCACGGGAAATTGCGCGTCACTGCCGACGACCGGAATCGTGGTTTGCGCTAGCGGGAAAAGTGCTTTCATCTCGTGACTGGCTCCTCCAGGAAGGGCGCACCCGGCCAGCGCACCCAAGGCGGCTGCGGCACCCGTTTTCATTACATCACGCCGATTATTTTCGCTCATTGCATTGCTCCTCATTGGCTATTTTGTAAGCCAAGTTTATGCTTATCCTGCATTCGATTTCTTGAGGAGCGTCAAACCCGCTGTGAACACCTTGCAACATACGGAACCCGAGTGCTGGTGCGCCTCGCAGGCCAAAAATGCCTGAAACGCCGCGCCAGTGCTGGAGTTTTTTGTCCGACACGGCGGGAGCCCGCAATTCAAGCGCTTCGGTTCGCAGCTGCGCATCAACGCCGCTGCCAGAGTCGACGTTGAAATCATTAGCAGAATTGCAGAATATCACCCAAGGTCGTTTGGCAGATGCGAAAAAATTGAAGCGGGCGGGTTGCCGACGCTGTTTAGCGCGACTTGGCACAGCTATTGTGTTGCACATACCCAATTAAAAAGCCGACGCATTGCGTCGGCTTTTTACTGATGCCGTCAAACAGACCGGCATGCAGAAACCAGCTAAAAAGACTTAGCCTTTTTTGTAGAACACGTAATCCGCTTGATACGGCACGGTTGTCTTGGCGCCAACGTTGGCGGGTGCGCATGCTGGTGTGGACGGGGCGACACCACCGACTGTTTTCATGCGCTGGATGTAGGTCACATCGGTCATCGCACCGGTGCCGGTCGACGGCGCGGCTTGTACCAATTGCAGCGGAATCGCACCTGCTGCGCCCGGCGACACGGCCAATTGCTTGCCAGTCACTTTGGAGCCGTCAGCGGCTTCCCATGTTGGGCCGGCATAGTACTTGCCGACTTCTTTTTTGTTGGCATCCATCAGTTTGGCTGTTGGGCCGGCGAAGGTCCACGCGAACATGCCGGGCTTGTCGGCGACGGCTTTGCATTCGTAGGCCAGGTCGCCCATGCCGACGAGTGTCAAGACAGCTTTGTTACCGGCTGGTGGGGTGATGTCGGCGGGGGTTTGGGCAAAAGCTGATACGGCTGCCAGCGAGGCGATCAAGGGGAGGAACTTAAAGCTTTTATTCATGAAAAAACTCCGGATTATTGGTATGGGACAAAGGTTGTGAGGGAATATCGGTACGCTTGGAATTACAGTGGACTACTACGGTGAAACGCTGATTATGGATGCAAAGTTGACATGGCGGTAGCTTAATGTGTCGGCAAATGGAGACAGGTGGCAGTTTCGGTGTAGGCCAAGATTAATGCGTGTTGCGCGGCCATCCAATCCCGGTTAATTTCCGTACGTTACAACAATTCACAAACAGGTTTGAAAAAACCTTCAAAATACGACGTGCTTCTGTTTCAGGAGCCGCAACCTTCGATTGAAAACTGACTTGAATCTGCCGTTTGAAAGCCTGCGCACCCGTATTGTCGTATTTTTTGCGGCGCTGCTGGTGCTCGTGCAAGGTTTGGCGTTTGTGCTGGTCAACACGGCCAACTACCAGATAGCCAAGGACACGATTGAGCAGGAGTTGGGCGTGGGCGAGAGAATATTCCTGCGCTTGCTCGGCCAGAATCGCGATCAGCTCGAGCAAAGTGCGGCGTTGCTGGCGAGAGACTTCGCGTTTCGTACGGCTGTCGGCACCAATGACAACGCGACCGTTTTATCGGCGCTGACCAATCATGGCGCGCGCACCGGTGCCAGCGTGATGCTGCTGATTTCGCGTGAGCAAATCGTCACGGCAGACACGATGCATCCGGAGGCACGTTCGCAGCCGTTCAAATTTCCGCGCCTCACTGAGGCGGCCGAGGCAAACGGCAAGTCCTCGGGCATCGTGACGATGGACGGACGCCTCGTTCAATTGGTGCTGGTACCGGTGTTGGCGCCAACGGCGATTGGTTGGGTCGGTGTTGGTTTCAATATCGATGACAAAACCGCCGACGACCTGAAAAAATTAACGGCGCTGGACGTTTCTTTTTTGAGCCGACAGAGAGCCGACGCCTGGAATATTCACGCGTCGACGCTGACGCCGCAGAATCGGGGCGGCCTGCTGCCGGCCATGCCCGGCGCGGGTGCGGCCAAGCTCGACATGGACTTGACGCTGGGTGGTGAGCAATATAAAGCCCGTCTGACGAAGATCGAATCGCAGGGCGATTCGCAAATTGTCGCCGTGTTGCAAAATTCCTTGACCGAAGGCATCAAGCCTTTCAGACGTGTCGGCAATGCTTTTTTGATGCTGGCAGTTTTTAGTATTCTATTGTCGGTGATTGGCAGCATCCTGATCGCCCGCAACATCACGCGCCCGATCAATAAGCTGGCCGGTGTCGCTCGCCGCATCGAGCAAGGCGACTATGCCCAGCGCGCCGAACCCGCGCAAAAAGGCGAGATTGGCGCGTTGGCGTCGAGCTTCAATTACATGCTCGACGGAATTGCCGCGCGCGAGAAAGAAAATCTGCGTCTTGCTTTTGAGGATCATCTCACCGGTCTGCCAAATCGAGCGATGTTTTATGACCGCCTCGAGCAATCACTGCTGGTCACCAAGCGCAATGTCCAGCCGCTCTCCGTGATGCTGCTCGATCTGGATCGCTTCAAATATGTGAATGACACGCTCGGCCATCCGGTCGGCGACATGGTGCTGCGGGAAGTGGCTTGCCGCCTGCGTGGATTGCTGCGCGAATCCGATACCGTCGCGCGATTGGGCGGCGATGAATTCGCGATCCTGATGCCATCGGGGGATCCCGAGCACGCCAGGATTGTTGCGCGTAAAATCCTGCAATCGCTGGAGACGCCGATCACGATTGATGAACAGTCGATTGACATCGGCACCAGCATCGGCATCGTCCACTATCCTCAGCATGGCGGGGATGCCGATATGTTGTTGCGCAATGCCGACGTGTCCATGTACGCCGCCAAGCGCAACAAGAGCGGTTATGCCGTTTACGATCTGCTGTTGGAGGAACATAGACAGGATCACCTCTCGCTACTCGGCGAGCTGCGTCGCGCCATCGAAAACGCCGAGCTCGTGCTGTTCTATCAGCCGAAATTCAATTTCGCCAGTAACGCCGTCACCGGCGTGGAAGCACTGATTCGTTGGGATCATCCGACGCGAGGGCAGGTGTCACCGGTGGATTTCATTCCGTTTGCCGAGCAAACCGGCAACATCAGGATGATTACGCGCTGGGTCATTGAGACTGCGGTGAAGCAATGCAGCGTGTGGCAGGCAGAAGGCCGCGAACTAAAAATTTCGATCAACATTTCGGCGCGAGATCTGCTCGATAAGGAGCTGGTTGCGTTTGTCAGCGCCGCAATCGCGAAGCACGTGGTGCCCGCCAGATTGCTGTGTCTGGAGCTGACCGAAAGTGCGTTGATGGAAGACCCGGTGCGTGCGCGCGAAACCTTGCAGCAGCTGCATGCGCTCGGTGTGCACCTTTCGATGGACGACTACGGCACGGGATACTCGTCGCTTGCGTACATTAAAAATCTTGCGCTGGACGAATTGAAAATAGACCGCGCGTTTGTTACCGACATGAATACCGACAAACAGAGTGCTGCGATCGTGCGATCAACCATTGAACTCGGCCACAGCCTCGGCATGACGGTCGTTGCCGAAGGCGTTGAAACGGAACACGAATTGAGCGAGCTAAAGCGCTTCGGCTGCGACTACGCGCAGGGCTACCAAATTTGCCGACCGATGCGGGTGGCCGATTTGAACAGGTGGATGGAGGCGCGAGTGGGTGGCGGGATGGGGTCGTTAAGCGCGGCGGTGGTTAGCGCCGCATAATCCGGCATAGGTCAAGCACTGGGGCGGTTGTCAGGCGCAAAATGTGCTGAAAGGCGCGCCAGATATAGACTCTATCGGTGCCAGTGACGAAATCCCGACAGCATTCATTTTTTCAAATGCGTCGCAAGAAAGCGCTCCACCCGCGTGTAAAAATCGATCACGTTTTCATCCTTGTTGAAGCCGTGTCCTTCACCGGTGTAGACCACATACTCCATCGGCTTACCGGCTTTTTCCATGGCCTCACGCATCAGCGTGCCGTGAATCAGCGGCACGCGCTTGTCATCGTAGCCCATCGCCAGCAGCACCGCGGCCTTGATCTTGTCGGCGTTTTTTGCAGGGGACGTTTTCAAAAATTGCTCGCGATCCCGATCCTTATCGCCGACCTGGCGTTTGAAGTCAGTTTCAAAATAATCCGAGCCGCGCGCAATATCGGACCACGACGCGGTTTGAAATGTTTCAAGATCCGTCACCGCGACAAAGGCCGCGCCGCAGCGCCATAAATCCGGATCCTTCACCAGACCTTGCAGCGTTGCATAGCCGCCGTAACTGCCGCCAAACAAACACATGCGACTTTTATCGACGATGCCTTCTTTGGCCAGGTGCAATGCGCCGTCGGCGATGTCGTCCTGCATGGTGAGGCCCCACTGTCTGAAACCCGACGTGAAGTGCTTTCTGCCGAAACCAATCGAGCCGCGCGGCTCGGGCTCCAGCACCACGTAGCCGCGCGAGGCCAGAAACTGCGCGTCGGGCCAGCGGCCCCACTGAATGCCACTGTAGCCGCGCACCCACGGGCCGCCGTGGATATTGACCACCAGCGGTAAATTTTTGCCGTCGCTGTTGATTGGCGTCGTCACCCATGCGGGGATGTCGATGCCGTCGCGGGATTTGTAGGTGATGAAAGTGCGTTTACTCATCAACGCAGGTGGCAGCCACTCGCGCGATTTTGAAATTTCCTGCAGCTTCGCTTTTTCCCGGTCGTATAAATAATAGCCGCCGGGATTGGTGTCGGACGCGGAATAGATCAGCACATAGCGGCCGCTTTCAGCAGCGAGGAACACGGTGTTGGTGGTGTTCGGCAAGACCTTGTCGATGCCCGCCTGCAAGCGCGCTTGATCGGCGTCGAACCAGGTCGCGTCAGGCATCGCGGCGCTGTAGCGAATGCCCATCAGGGCTTTTTTCTCGCGGCTGAATATCAAGCCGCCATACAGGTCGATCAACGGGTGCTGCAATAATTTTTCACCGAGTTTGCGGCCAGCGATGTCGTATTTGAAAATCGCGCGGCGATCAATACCGACGTTGGACGAAACGTACAAGGTGGTGTTGTCATAATCAAATGCAATAGCTCGGAAGCTGCCGTCGTTTTCGTTACCCGATGTGCGACCGATGATTTCCCAGGGCTTGCCATCGGCCGCGCGGTGCCAGATTGTTTGCGCGCGCGGGCTGTTGGCGTCCAGGC
>JANMPY010000591.1:0-5183 GCA_031370095.1 Betaproteobacteria bacterium | reverse complement strand
CCTTGCGCGTCTCTTTAATGGTGATCGGATCCTGGATCGGGTCTTTGCGGACTTCCTTGGTGGTAAATATTGGATCACGGATGGGATCTTTACGGATTTCCTTGATCGTGATCGGATCCTGAATCGGATCTTTGCGGACCTCCTTGGTGGTGAATATCGGATCCGAGAGGGGATCCTTCGCTGCCTCCTTGATCGTGGGTTGCAGTCCGGGATACATGAGGCGCACGCCATTGATATCGCCAGCGGACAAGCCGGTTCTCTGCCCCATCACCACGCCAGGCGGCAATGGTTGTCGCGGCACAATGGTGGCTTGACCGTTGATGGAAAACGCCGTTGCCGGGTAGTGCATGATCGAGCCGAAGTCGTACGCGCCCAAATCGTCGCCGTCCGAAACATGCTGGTTAAAGTTGTGTTGCATTGCCGGATCGATATTGGCAAACAGAACCTGGATAAAAGTATCGCGATCTTCGCGGCTCTGCTCGTGCCACAGGCCCACGGTATGGCCAATCTCATGAATGGCGTTGCCGGTGGTGCAGTTGGTGCCCAGCGTGATGTTTTGCTGGTTACCTCGTCTGCCCACCATCGAGGAGCAGCCACCTCCCGGCACGAATCTGACGAAGTCTGCCTCTCCCGCCCGTGCGGCGAAGCGGATGCCGGTCTTGGCGTGCCAATGCGCGATGGCGTCGGTCACGCGTTGCTGGTTGGGCAATGCCGGATCGATCTCGAAAGGGATCCGTCCGCCGGGCCAGCGAAACTGCGCGCCCGTGATGCCGATTGAAAACAATACCGGATTACCGACTTCATCGGCCTGCATGTCGGCAATGGCACCAAGCACAATGTCGCCTTCAAACATTGCATTGCCGTCCACCTCTGCATAATTCAACCACTTGTTCGTAAATGTCGCGCCGCTGATCATGGCCGAGCCAAATATCGGCCCTGACCTGCATTCACATTTATCGTTTTCTGTGGTGGCGCCGGAGGTTCCGTCGCCTTTACTGCCTCTTCCTTTGCGTCCAGACTTTGTTGCCATGATTACACCTCCACGAGGTATGCTTGCTGCGTGCTCCCTTCGTTTCAACCCATCATCTATTGGCGCCAGATTTCATGCGGCGATATTCGCCGTCTTATCGTTTGTATCAATGTTAATTGCCGCTAGTCGCGCCGATACAACAACGGGCGCGCTCGTATTTCACGTCAATCTTTGCGCGATTAGCGACTACATCCCGGCGCGCTTGCAATTGACAGCGAAATGTTACGGCCAAGAAACAATCGGAGCGATACCCCGAATGAGGGATGGGGTTAAACGCGTACGACGGGCAAAGTCAAGCATTGGCGGGTGCCACAGACCGAAAAGGCTCCGAAAATCGCTCCAGTGCTTGTGTTCGTCGTTTCAGTTTTCGCCTGATCCGCAGCACCTAACGAAGTGCGTACAGTTACCAGCACGCACGTTGGTTGTGTCAGCCCTTGATCGCGATTTTCAATTGCTCCAGCGCGGCCGGGTCTTCCATTGTTGTCAGGTCGCCAGGGTCGCGCCCTTCGCACAGCGCCTGAATCGCGCGACGTAATAATTTTCCCGAACGCGTTTTCGGCAGCATCGTCACAAAATACACGCGCGATGGACGACCAATCGCGCCGAGCTCTTTATCGACCATCGCCATCACTGCTTTTTCTTCGACTGCGGCGAGCTCTGGTGTGGTGGTCTTGCTGATATCTTTAACAACGGCGAAGGCGACCGGCACCTGGCCTTTTAATTGATCGGCCACACCGACCACGGCGACTTCGGCGATGTTGCTGTATGCCTGCACGGCTTCCTCGATTTCACGCGTGCCCAATCGGTGTCCGGCGACATTGATCACGTCATCGGTGCGCCCCATGATGAAGTAGTAACCCTCCTCATCACACGTGGCCCAGTCGAAAGTGTTGTAAACCAGCTCATCCTTGAACGTCGTGAAATAAGTGCTGACGAAACGCGCGTCGTCACCCCAGATGGTACTCATGCAGCCCGGCGGCAGCGGCGGAACGATGCACAGCACGCCTTTCTCGTTTGCCGCTACGGGCTTGCCGGACTCTTCGTCTTTCAATTTCATGCGGTAGCCATAGGAGGCAAAGCTCGGCGAACCGAGCTTGCGTTTGGTGTCCTCAATACCGGGCTCAGCGGACAAAATCGGCCAACCGCTTTCGGTTTGCCAAAAATTATCGATCACCGGTACGCCGAGGCCTTTTTCGATCCAGTCCGAGGTGGGCTGATCGAGTGGCTCTCCGGCGAGAAACAAATAGCGCAGCGAGGACACGTCGTATTTTTTCAGATACGCCAAGTCTTGTTTTTTCAGTACGCGAATCGCCGTCGGCGAGGAAAACATCACCGACACTTTGTACTGCTCAACGATTTTCCACCACACACCCGCGTCGGGACGCATCGGCACGCCGTCGTACATGACGGTGGTGGAGCCGTTGATGAGTGGCGCATAAATAATATAGGAGTGGCCGACCACCCAGCCGATATCGGAGGTGCAGAAATAAACTTCGCCGGGTTGTGTGGCAAAAATATTCGGCATCGACGCAGCCAGCGCGACCGCATAGCCGCCGGTATCGCGCTGCACACCTTTGGGTTTGCCGGTGGTGCCGCTGGTGTAAAGAATGTAGCTCGGGTGCGAAGATTCAAGCCATTCGCACGGCACCACGGCATCCATGTGCTTACCGCGCAACACGCCGTAATCCATATCGCGGCCGGGAATGGTAGTCATCGACTTATCGAGACCACGATTGACAATGACGACGTGTTTTGGAGGATGCGCCGCCAGCCTGATCGATTCGTCAGTGAGCGGTTTAAGCGGAATGATCTTGCCCACGCGGGAGCCCGCGTCTGCCGTGACGATGACTTTTGGCTGCGCGTCGTCAATCCGCGCAGCCAACGATGCCGCTGCGAATCCGCCAAACACAACCGAATGAATCGCGCCGATGCGCACCGTGGCCAACATCGCAAAGACCGCCTCGGCAATCATCGGCATGTAGATCAGCACACGGTCGCCCTTGCCGACACCAAGCGATTTCAGCACGGCCGCGAAGCGATTGACTTCCTCAAACAGTTCGCGATAGGTGTAGGTTTTTGTCTGCTCGACTTCAGACGAAATCCACACCAGCGCATTTTGATCGGCGCGTGTCGCCAGATGACGGTCGATCGCGTTGTAGCAGAGATTGGTTTCGCCGCCGACAAACCATTTTGCAAACGGTGGTTTGGAAAAATCGCAAACCTTGCTGAACGGCTTCACCCAGTCGATGCGTGCTGCCTGCGCGGTCCAGAAAGCATCCGGCTGCGCGACGGAGTGGTCGTAGAATTCTTTGTAGCTGCCCATTTTTTTCTCCGTACTTTTAAGCGTTGCGTGCAGTTGAACCTACGGAAAAAACGCATTACTCGGCAAGCACCGTCTTGATCGCCTCGAGCAGCGCTTTCGATTTTGCGGGCTTGGTGAGATAGCCATTCGCACCCAGTTTGATGCCCTTGAGGATATCGTCGAGCGAGCCTAAGCTGGTGAGCATCAGCACCGGCAAATCGCTCAAGACCGGATGCTGGCGAATGCGGTTAAGAATGTCGAATCCATTTGCATCCGGCATCTGCACATCGAGTATGACGAGGTCGGGTGAAGTCTTCAAACCAAGCAAAATCTCGGCACGATTGGCGGCTTTTTTCACCATAAAGCCGTGGGCTGTAAGTATGCGTTCGAGCAACGCTGACGTTGCTTCGTCGTCTTCGACCACCATCACGGCAGGCGGATTCCGCCTTGGCGTACGTGTTGGCGCGGCATCATTGAGACGCACAAAATAACCATTGCCCGCCAACTTGGATTCACCAATCACCGCCTCCTCAAACAGCTCTTTTTGTTTTTGAGGTGGAACAATTGGCTCGGCAATTTTGGTTTCAACGCTGAATGTTTTGGTGAAGTCGAGATCGAACGGGTCGTCTTCTGGTGGTGCTAAGGTCATGATGATTTGCTTTTGTGGATTTCTACGAACTGTTGTGGCTGGTTGACACGTTTCATCAATATTGCGGCTCTGCTGCCAAGCCCCTCCTCCAAGAGGAGGATGGGGAGATCTTGATTATGCTACCGAAGTTCTTGTGTGGCCGAATTCATAATCATGGTACATGCAATCGCGCTTCACTTTTTTACGCACACTGCCAATCAGGCGTTCACATCCACCACCAACCGGCCACGCACTTGCCCCGCCAGAATTGTTGGTGCCAGCGCAATCGCTTCCGACAGTTTGATGGATGTGGTGATTTTATCGAGTCTCGCGCGATCCAGTTCCACGCCCAAATATTTCCACGCCTCCAGCCGCCTCGGCATGGCAGCATAGACACTATCAATACCTGCCAGCGTTACGCCGCGCAGGATGAACGGCGCCACACTGGCAGTGAGATCCATGCCCTGCGCGAGACCGCATGCGGCGACCGTGGCGTTGTATTTGCACTGCGCAATTGCGTTTGCCAGCGTGTGGGAGCCGACCGAATCGACCACGCCCGCCCAGCGCTCTTTTTGTAAGGGCTTGCCCGGCTGCGAAAGTTCATTGCGATCCATGACCGATGTCGCGCCCAGCGACAGCAGATAGTCTGTTTCATTAAGCCTTCCCGTCGACGCAACCACCTTGTAGCCTCGTGCGGCGAGCAAAACAATCGCCACACTGCCGACGCCGCCTGATGCGCCGGTGACCAAAATCTCACCGCTGTCCGGCGTGACGCCGAGCTTAGCCAGCGAGATCACGGCCAGCATCGCGGTGTAGCCGGCAGTACCGATGGCCATCGCTTGTTTGGTGGTGAATTCAGCAGGCAGCGGCACCAGCCAATCGCCTTTCAATTTGGCTTTTTGCGCGAGACATCCCCAGTGCGACTCACCCACGCCGTGGCCGTTCAGGATCACCTTGTCGCCTACCTTCCATCGAGGATCGCTGCTCGATTCGACGATGCCCGCCCCGTCGATGCCCGCCACCATCGGCCACTTGCGCACCACCGGCGATTTATTGGCGATGGCAAGACCGTCCTTGTAATTGATGGTCGAATACTCAATGGCGACCGTGACATCGCCTTCCGGTGGGAGTCGCGATTCTTCGATGGCCGACAGCGTCGCCGAAAAACCCGTCTCGCTTTTTTCGAGGAAAATTGCCTTGAATGTCGTCATGATGTGTTTCTC
>JANMPY010000572.1:0-3072 GCA_031370095.1 Betaproteobacteria bacterium | reverse complement strand
AAAACGGTCAAGACCTTTCGCGAAAAAAGTTGTTGGTGAGGCGAAAATTATTGGACCGTGACGCGCGCAAATTTGCGCTTACCGACTTGCGCCACGACTGTCTTGCCTCTGGCGATAGTGAGCGCTTTGTCCGTCACCTTTTCACCATCAAGCCGCACGCCGCCCTGCTCAATCATCCGCAACGCCTCCGATGTACTCGGCGTGAGGCCCGCTTGTTTAAGTAATTGCGCAATTCCAAGTCCCGCGTCACCTGCGAGCAAAGTTATTTCTTGAAGATCATCCGGAATACCACCGCGATGGCGCGCTTCAAAATCCTGCAACGCCGCCGCTGCAGCCGCCGTCGAATGAAAACGCGTGACAATTTCTTGCGCAAATCTAACTTTAATATCGCGGGGGTTACGGCCACCGACAACCTCTTTCTTCCAACCCGCCACCACGCCGACCGGTTGAAACGAAAGCAGCTCGATATACCGCCACATCATGTCGTCGGAAATTGACATGAGTTTTCCAAACATATCGCTCGGCTTATCAGTAATGCCGACGTAGTTGTTTTTGGACTTGGACATTTTTTCAACGCCATCCAGACCTTCGAGCAACGGCATCGTCAGAATACTTTGCGGCTCCTGGCCATATTGCTTTTGCAACTCGCGCCCGACCAGCAAATTGAATTTCTGGTCCGTGCCGCCGAGCTCTACATCCGCTTTCAGTGCGACCGAGTCGTAGCCTTGCATCAAGGGATAAAGAAACTCATGCACAGAAATCGGGATATTGCCTTCAAAGCGTTTGGTGAAATCGTCGCGCTCCAGCATGCGCGCAACCGTCCAGCGCGATGCGAGTTGAATCATGCCGCGCGCGCCCAAAGGGTCGCACCATTCGGAGTTGTAGCGGATTTCGGTTTTATCCGCGTCCAATACCAAACTCGCCTGCGCAAAATACGTCTTGGCATTGGCGTCAATTTGTTCGCGCGTGAGCGGTGGCCGCGTGGCGTTGCGACCGCTCGGGTCACCAATCATCGACGTAAAATCGCCGATCAGATAAATGACGGTATGCCCCAAGTCCTGAAACTGCCGCATCTTGTTTAAGGCGACGGTATGCCCCAGATGTAAATCTGGTGCCGTTGGATCGAGCCCGAACTTGATTCGAAGCTTACGGCCACTTTCAAGCTTCTTGCGCATTTCAGCGTCAACAATCAGTTCGTCGGCACCGCGTTTGATGATGGCCAATGCGGCATCGATTTCAGTTGAGACGGTCATGTTTTTATCGCTAAGTAAAGTGCGGAATGAAAATGGGGAGTGACGATCAAGCCGTTATTCTGATATTCTTCAAAGCCTTGCGATTCGGCAACGAACCAGAAGATAATTATTTTTCAGGACATCATGACTTTCACCGAATCTAAAATAGTAGCGCAAAAGACACTCCTTAGGCTTTGGGGCGTTGTGCCAAAACGCGCGTTAATTGCGGTATCGGTGCTGCTGGCGTTGCCGGTTTTTGGCGTGCTCACTGCCTTTGGCGTCGCGACCGATACCCAGCTCAACAAAATCGAGCGCCATGAAATTATTGCATCGCTAAACCTTCCCACATTGGAACCGGAAGCTTCAAAAGCCGAGCAATTTCGAGCCAGCGAACGCGTGCAACGCGGCGATACCGTCGCCACGTTGTTACAACGCCTGAACGTGGACGATCCGGCTGCGTTTACTTTTCTGCGCACTGAGCCCGCTGCAAAAGCCATCTTCCAGCTTCGTCCCAATCGCACCCTGCAAGCGACGACAAACACAGAGGGCAAGCTGCTGTCGTTGAAATATTTGTACAGCAGCGAAGAGTACCTTCATGTAACAAGACAAGACAGTGGCGTAAGTTTCAATGCTGAAAAGAAGAAGGTTGTGCCAACCGCACAGTTGGTTCGCCGATCGGGCGTCATCCGCTCTTCTTTATATAGCGCGACCGACAACGCTGATATTCCCGACGCCGTCGCCAACCAGATTGCCCGTATCTTTTCTACTGATATCGACTTTCACGTTGATTTGCGCAAAGGCGATCAATTTTCTGTTGTATACGAAATGTTGTATCAGGATGGCGAACCGCTAGGCGCGGGCCGTGTACTTTCAGCAGAGTTCACCAATAAAGGCAAGGCATTCGAAGCCTACCTGTTCACCGATGCTGAGGGCAGTGATGGCTATTACTCGGCCGAAGGTCAGAACCGGGCGAAGTCGTTCCTGCGCTCCGCACTCGCATTTTCTCGCGTGTCATCGGGATTCGGCGGGCGCTTCCACCCCTTGCTGAAAAACTGGCGCCAGCATACCGGCGTTGATTTCGCCGCACCCCGGGGCACGCCGATCTGGGCGACTGCCGATGGCATTGTCGAATTTGCCGGCGTCAAAGGCGGCTACGGCAATGTGATCGAGATTCGCCACTCCGGCAGCGTCACTACGCTGTACGGCCACATGTCCGGGTTCGCTGCAAATGTGCGTCGAGGGTCACGCGTGAGCCAGGGCCAAACCATCGGTTATGTCGGCGCGACTGGATGGGCAACAGGGCCGCATCTGCATTACGAATTCAAAATCGCGGGCAGCCATCAGGATCCGATGAGAGTGGCATTGCCCAAAGCGGAGCCGCTTGCACAAAAATACATCGCCGCGTTCAAGCAATCGGCCCAGGCACAGAGCGCACAGCTCGCGTTGCTGCGCGACACCAGCTTCGGCAAGTTTGAATAAAAAAGCATCGCTTTATCTGGGCGTGATGTCGGGCACCAGCACGGATGGTGCCGACGTAATTCTTGCCGATTTTTCAAGCCCGATTCCACGCGTAATCGATTTTCATAGCGAATATTTTTCTCCGTCGTTGCGCGCGGAATTGCTGGCACTCAATATTGCCGGCGAGAACGAAATTGAACGCAGCCACCTCGCCGCCAACGCGCTGGCCGAGGTATACGCTAGTGCCATTGCCAAACTTCTCACTCGCACCGGCACATTGCCAAGCGATGTTGTTGCGATAGGCTGTCATGGACAAACGGTACGACATCGCCCGGACTTACGCTTCACCGTTCAATTGAACAATCCGGCCCGACTCTCAGAA
>JANMPY010000545.1:0-4610 GCA_031370095.1 Betaproteobacteria bacterium | reverse complement strand
CGGCAATAACAAAACCAGTTTTGGCATCAAGGAATATAACCTGCTCGGCACGGGATTGCGCGTCGGGTTTTCGCGCACCTCGGACGCGGATCGCAAGGGTAACGAATTCGAAATTTCCTACCCGCAGGCTTTCGATGGATGGACGCAGCTCGCCTACACGCAGGCGCGATTCGATGATGGCAAACGCAAGGCCGCAGCAATCGTGCGGCCTTTCTACGCGCTCGACACGCGCTGGGCAGCGGGGGCAACGTTCAACGACGATGACCGCATTGATTCGATCTACAACGCGGGTGAGACCATCAGCCAATATCGCCATCGGCAAAAATTTGCTGAGGTTTTCGGTGGTTACTCGCCCGGACTGATCAACGGCTGGACGCAACGTTTTCTAATCGGCTCGCTTTATCGCGACAACGCATATTTTGTCGAACCGGGTCGCGCGCCCCTTGCCTTGTTGCCCGTTACCCAGGATCAGCACGCGATATTTTTTCGCCATGAATTAGTCGAAGATCGATTCGTGAAACTTAAAAACCGTGACCAGATTGGTCGCCCTGAATTTTTTCGGCTCGGCTTTAATTCGCAAGTGCAGATCACCCGCTCGCTTGAGTCGCTCGGCTCAACCCGCTCTACGTGGCAATATTTTGCCGCCGTGAGTAACGGGTTTTCGTTCGCATCGGATCGTGACCTGCTCGTCTCCGCTGCGGCGGAGCGGCGCATCGCGAGTACGGGCGAGCCAATGACGCAGATAGGTGGTGTTGCGCGCTACTACTTTCCACAAGGCAAGGCAGCGCTTTTCTACGCGTCGCTGTCGGGCGACCGCATCAGCGGTGGCGGCATCGCCGATCAATTATTGTTGGGCGGCAGCAACGGCTTGCGTGGCTACAAATCACGTTATCAAGCCGGTGAGCGCCGTGCATTGCTTTCGCTTGAGCAACGCGCCTACACCGATTGGTATCCGTTTCGTTTATTGCGCGTCGGCGGCGCAATTTTTTTTGACGCGGGCCGCGCGTGGGGTGGACTCAATCAAAACATTGCCAACCCCGGCTGGCTGGCAGATGTTGGTGTGGGCTTACGCATCGCGCTGGATCGCGCCGCGTTTGCGAATGTGTTGCACGCCGATATCGCGGTGCCGCTCAATCGCGCACCGGGAATTAAACCGGTACAGTTTTTGGTGAAGACCGAGATTACGTTTTGAGATTTACAAGCGCCACAAGGTAAATCCTTTGGCGGCGACCGCCGCGCGATCCAGCGCCGATTTCACGTCGATCACACAGCCCTTTGGTGCCGCCTTGGATAGCAGCGTGTCGAGCGGCATCGCCAGATATTCCTTGTGCGAAACAGCGAGCACCAGCGCGTCGGCTGCGGGCAGCTTGTCCCAATGGGTAAGTGAAATGCCGTATTCATGTTCCGCTTCCGCTGATTCGCCGTGCGGGTCGTGAACGTGAACCGTCATCCCGTATTCTTTCAGCTCGCGGATGATGTCGACGACCTTGCTGTTGCGCAGATCCGGGCAATTTTCCTTGAACGTGAGACCCAGCACATTTACCACGCCGCCATTCAGATTGCCGCGCGTTTTGATCAGCGTCTTTACGGTCTGCTTGGCGACATAGGCACCCATGCTGTCGTTGATGCGTCTGCCGGCCAGAATCACCTCAGGATGATGACCAAATTTTTCCGCCTGATAGGTGAGGTAGTAAGGGTCGACGCCGATGCAATGGCCGCCCACCAGACCGGGCCTGAATTTCAGGAAATTCCATTTCGTGCCTGCCGCCTCAAGCACTTCCGCCGTGTCGAGACCCATGCGGTTGAAAATAATCGCCAGCTCATTCATGAAGGCAATATTCAAATCGCGCTGCGAGTTTTCGATTACCTTGGCCGCCTCGGCGACGCGAATGCTTGACGCCTGAAAAATCCCCGCTTTCACCACCGTACCGTAGGCTTCGGCGAGCTTGGCCAATGTCTCTGGCGTATCGCCGGAAACGATTTTCATGATGCGGGTGAGGGTGTGTTCTTTGTCGCCCGGATTGATCCGCTCGGGTGAATAGCCGACGAAGAATCCTTCTTTCCATTTCATGCCCGATGCGCGTTCCAGCTCGGGGATACAAACCTCTTCGGTGGCACCCGGATAAACGGTCGATTCATAAACCACAATCGCGCCGCGCTTTAAGTGCGGGCCAATGGCACGGCTGGCGCTAAGCAATGGACCGAAATCGGGCAAACGTGCATCGTTCACCGGCGTCGGCACCGCAACGATAACGATATCGGCTGCAGCGAGTGCAGCCTTGTCGTTGGTCACTTCGAGCTTCGTTGATGCGCGCAGATCCTCGGTCGAAACTTCGCCGGTCGGGTCGATGTATTTTTGATAGGCGGCGATTTTTTCAGCCGAAATATCAAAGCCGATCGTGCGCAGATGTTTGCCGAATTCAACCGCAAGTGGCAATCCGACGTAACCCAAACCAACGACTGCAATAACTTGTTGTGCCAATTTATTCTCCCAAACTTATTTCTGGATTTTGTAATACTGCCGATACCATTCCACGAACCGCGCGATGCCGTCCTCGACCCTGGTCTGCGGGCGAAAATCAACCCAGTCCTGCAAACGCGAAACATCGGCGTTGGTGGCGGCCACGTCGCCCGGCTGCATCGGCAACATGTTCATTTGCGCTTTTTTGCCGAGGCAGTCTTCCAGCGCGTTGATGTAGCGCATTAATTCGACGGGGCTGTTATTGCCGATATTGAAAACACGATATTGCGCCGGGCTGGTGGCAGGATTTGGTTGCGCGCCAACCCAGTCAGGATCCGGCGCGGCGGGCCGGTCAATCACCCGCATCACACCTTCAACAATATCGTCCACATAGGTGAAATCGCGCACCATTTTGCCGTGGTTGAACACATTGATTGGCTCATTGGCCAATATCGCCTTGGTGAATAAAAACAGCGCCATGTCCGGTCGACCCCACGGGCCGTACACCGTAAAAAATCGCAGACCGGTGCAGGGCAGACCGAACAAATGCGCATAGCTGTGTGCCATCAGCTCGTTGGCTTTCTTGGTCGCCGCGTAGAGCGAGACCGGATGGTCAACGTTATCGCTCTCGGCCAACGGCAGCCGTGAATTCAGGCCATACACCGAGCTCGACGAGGCAAACACCAAGTGGCCCACTTTCGAATGTCGCGCGCCTTCGAGCACATTGGTAAAACCAATCACGTTGGCGTTGATGTAGGCATGCGGGTTGGTGAGCGAGTAGCGCACACCGGCCTGCGCCGCCAAGTGCATGACGGCGTCGAACCGTTCGCGTTTGAATAAAGCTTCCATGCCAACGCGATCACAAATATCGAGTTTTTGGAAACTGAAATTGGCATGTGGCTTCAACCGTGCAAGACGCGCCTCTTTTAGCGTCGGATCGTAATAATCATTGAGATCATCAATGCCGACGACCGTATCGCCGCGCGCCAGCAGCTTGTGCGAAAGAGTGGAGCCGATAAAGCCGGCAGCGCCAGTGACAAGGATTCGTTTCATATTTGATTTTTGTTTGATTGCAACCCTGAATAACATATTTTGACAGAGTGGATTGCGGAAAACCATCGCTGCCTGCCGCGCTGCACGATTCTGCGGGGTTTCGCGCAACCGCGCTGAAGTCAAACTGGCCGCATAATTCGATGGGTTTTTAATTTGGGAGGTCAATATGTCAGGCGGTCAATTTCACGTACACGGTCCACACGATCATGCGCTAGAAGCAGGCGCGCACGGCGAAGGCGATCACGGCAACGATGGCCATGGTGGTGGCGGTGATCAGGCACACAAGTCGGGCGGTGGTTTCGTCCAATGGGTGGCGGTCTTCACAGCGGTGCTCGCGACCATCGGCGCGATCGTCAGCTATCAGGGTGGGCACACGCAAAATGAAGCGCTGTATTTCAAAAATGAGGCGGTGCTGAAAAAGGCCGACGCGTCGAATCAATGGGCGTTCTATCAAGGGAAAAGCACCAAACAAAATCTGGCCGAACTTGCCGAAGCGCTGTCGGCGGACCCGGAAAAAAAGCTGAAATATGCTTCCGAAGTAACACGCTACAAAGGCGAGAAGGAAGAAATCAAAAAAGCCGCAGAGTCTTTTGAAAAGCAGTCTGTGGAAGCCGATGAGAAGTCCAAGCATGCGCTTCATCCCCATGACAAACTTGCGCAATCGATGACCTTCATCCAGATCGCCATTTCGCTCGCCGCCATCTGCGTGCTGACGCGGCGGCGCTGGATGCTCGGCATGGCGGGTGTGGCGGCCGTGATTGGGCTGGTGTACTGGGGGTGGGCGTTTGTGCCGACGGGAGTGCCGGGGGTGACGCATTGAGGCGATCCAAGGCAATCACCGGCGCGCGAAATCTTAAAATTCCGCTACCGCTTCCGGAAACAGCATAGTAGCTGGCAGTCGGTAGGTTGGGCTGGGCTTCATCAAGCCCAACATCGACGCTATTTTCACATCAATCCCGTTAGGCACGCACATGTGCGGCGTGCGGCTGATTGGCGTCGGGCACCTGACACTGTCAATGGAAAGATGGCGAGGGTTGATGTTGGGCTTGATGATGCCCAGCCCAACCTACGAGCTTCAGTTGCCTATACCCGCGCC
>JANMPY010000507.1:0-1506 GCA_031370095.1 Betaproteobacteria bacterium | reverse complement strand
TTCTGATACTCGTACTTGGTAATGTAGGTGCCTTCGATGCCGAACTTGAACTTGCCGAATCCCGTGTTGTGACTGCTTGATGCGGATACGTCGAGACCCGACAGGCGATAGATACCGAGGTTTTCGGTGATCTGCACGACCGTGCTGATGGCGCATGGCACGTTGGCCGGCGTTGGTGCGCCCGGCAAATCATTGGTACAGGTGCCATTCGGCGCGCGTCCGAAGCGCACAAATTTGGTCGCGCTGTATTTGTCGTAATTGTCGTAGAGCGTGTTGTCGCCCAGCGCGCCGATCGAATTCTTGCGCTCGATCCAGTAGTAGTCGATGCCTAATGACAATCCAGCCGCTGGCTCGAAAACGAAACCTAGCGTGGCTTGTTTCGACTTCTCAGGCTTCAGATTGCGATTGCCGCCGATCTGATTGATGGTCTGCGCGTCGCACTCGGTATCCTGCACGAAATTATTCGCGGGCAGGAAACAACGCAGCGGATCGCTGTGCGAGTCGGCCGTGTTGCTGTTGTAACGGGCGACATACAGATCAGGCAGCGAAGGCGCACGGAAACCGGTGTTATAGGAGGCGCGCACCAGCAACGCTTTGGCCGGTGTCCAGCGAACGGCGACCTTGGGATTGGTAGAGCTGCCGAAATCAGAATAGTGATCGGTGCGAATCGCGAATGTGGCTTCAACTTCTTTGGTGATCGGCGCCACGAACTCAGCGAACAACGCCGTCACCTTGCGATCCGCATTGGCACCCGGATAGTTACCACCACCACCCAACACGTCGCCCGATGACAACACCGGCGCGGGACGGTCATTGAATTTTTCCTTGCGTGCCTCAGCACCCAAGGCCATCGACAACGCGCCCGCTGGCAACTTCATCAACTCGGTTGAGCCCTTCAAGTCGAACGAATCCACGGTGCCTTTGGACTGCCGTACCTCGCCAAGAATTTTGGCGGCGTTGAGCGCAGCTTGTCCGGCTGCATCCTGACCGGTGAGGGTAAAGACATTCACCAAGCCGCTTAAAATCGCCACGCGGGTGCGTGCCTCGGACAGATAGCCGGTGGTGTAGCTATCGCTTACCTTGCTTTCGGCGTGGTTGAACGCGGTGTCGTATTCCCATGCGCCGAGCGCGCCTTTCGCGCCAACGACGAAGCGCGACTGCTCAGAGGTGGCCTCATCGGTACGCAGGCCGGCATCCTTGCCACGCCACGCAATTGCCAGGTCGCCGGTCGGCGTGGCGAGCGAGCCATCAGGACGGCGGAATGGCGCGGGATAAAATCTGCTGGTCGCGGGAAAAATGAACGGACGGTCACCAGCGGCGCTGAAATCATTGATTGGCGTTTCCGACGACGCGTAGGTCGCCTTGTTTTTGCTGTAGGTGTATTCGCCAAAAAGCTGATGGTCGGCGTTGAGCTGGAAAGTCCCGCGCGCCACAGCACCTTCACGTTCGATCGGCGGATAAATATCCAGAGCCGCCGTATAGTCGTAGCGGCAATTGCGATTAGAT
>JANMPY010000504.1:0-1915 GCA_031370095.1 Betaproteobacteria bacterium | reverse complement strand
TCGGGAATCGACTTGCGCAACATGGATACCAGCGTCCGGCCACAGGATGATTTTTATGCCTACACCAACGGTGCGTGGCTAAAAGATACCGCGATTCCGGCAGATAAATCGCGCTGGGGTTCGTTCGATGAATTGCGCGAGACCGCGTTGGTCAATCTGCGCACGATCATTGACACAATCGCGGCGCAGAAAGACAAAGCGCCCGGCAGCGAAGCGCAGAAAATCGGCGATCTGTATGCGAGCTACATGGATGAAGCGCGCCGCGAAACGCTGGGTTTGAAGCCTTTGCAGGCGGACTTCGCGCGCATTGAGGCACTCCAGGACAAAAGTAAAATGCCTGCGTTGATCGGCTACTTCAATCAAATGCGCATCACCGCGCCGTTTGCCGTGCGCGTGGTACAGGACGCGAAAGACGCGACGCAATATGCAGTGTCGGTTTATCAAGGCGGTCTGGGCTTGCCGGATCGTGAATATTATCTGAACGACAAAGACGCAAAGCTGAAAGACGTACGTGCCAAATACCAAACGCTGATTGAAAAAATGCTAAGCGCTGCCGGTGAAAAAGATGCAACGACGCGTGCGAAGGAAATCTTCGCGCTGGAAACGGAACTCGCCAAAGTGCAGTGGACGCGCGTCGAAAATCGCGATCCGGTCAAGACCTACAATAAATTCGAGCTCGCCAAGCTCGCCGGCTTGGTGCCCGGTTACGATTGGAAATCACAACTGCGTGCGGCTGGTCTCGACGGCAAAGTTGACGCCGTCATCGTTGCGCAGCCGAGCTATCTCACCGGCTTTGGCAAGTTGGTGGAGAGTACACCGCTGACAACCTGGAAGGCGTATTTCAAATGGCATCTCATCAGCCAATATGCGCCATATCTGTCGAAATCTTTCGTTAATGATAGTTTCGCCTTTAGCGGCACGGTGTTGCGCGGCGTCCCTGCAAACGAAGAGTCATGGAAGCGTGGCGTGCGTCTGGTTGAAGGCTCGCTCGGCGAGGCGCTCGGCAAGCGTTACGTAGAGAAACATTTCCCGCCCGAAAATAAAGCGCGCATGGAGAAATTGGTGGCGAATCTGGTCACTGCATTCCGTGACAGCATCGACGGGCTTGACTGGATGAGTCCTGCCACCAAAAAAGAAGCGCAGGCCAAGCTGGCGACAATGAATCCGAAGATTGGCTACACCAGCAAGTGGCGCGATTATTCGGCCATCGCAATCGCCGGGGATGATCTCATCGGTAATTTGCAGCGCGTGAGCGTCGCGGAAAGCAAACGCAATATCGCCAAGCTCGGTAACTCCGTTGACCGTGAAGAGTGGGGCATGACGCCGCAAACGGTGAACGCGTATTACAACTCGCGGCTCAATGAAATTGTATTTCCCGCAGCGATTTTGCAGCCACCGTTCTTCAATGCCGCTGCGGACGATGCGGTAAATTACGGCGGCATCGTTGCCGTCATCGGCCACGAAATTGGCCACGGCTTTGACGACTCGGGTAGCCAGTCTGATGCGGTCGGCAATCTGCGCAACTGGTGGACTAATGATGATCGTGAAAAATTTTCCGCCAAAACCAAAACGCTCATCACGCAGTACAACGGCTACTCGCCACTGCCCGGGTACAACGTCAACGGCGCGCTGACGCTGGGCGAAAATATTGGTGATAACTCAGGGCTCGCCGTTGCCTACAAAGCGTATCGCATGTCGCTCGGCGGCAAAACTTCTCCCGTGATTGACGGCTTCACCGGTGAGCAGCGCGTATTTCTCGGCTGGGCGCAAGTGTGGCGCGGCAAGGCGCGCGACGATTCAAAGATCGTGCTGCTAAAGACCGATTCGCATTCGCCAGCCGAAGTGCGCGGCAACGCAACGTTAAAAAATCAGCCGGGTTTTTACGATGCATTCAGCGTGAAAGCGGGCGACAAAA
>JANMPY010000496.1:0-2176 GCA_031370095.1 Betaproteobacteria bacterium | reverse complement strand
GTATTTACCTTGCAGGCGGCGAGCCGCGGCCGATTTTATCTGGTGGCGGTTTTTTACCTCTTCACCATTTTGCTGCTGTGGGCGGTGCCGGTGTTGCTGCTCGATATCAAATCGCTGCCGGAAGGCTTGTCTACACTGGTGACTATTTTCCTGCCGATGGTGTTGCTGACGATGGCGTTTCTGCCGTATCGCGCTGAGGACGAAACAGCGACGCAAGTGTTTGATTTTTTCTACAGCCTGTTTATTTTTCAGCTGGTAGTGGTGCTGGTGCTGGGCAGCATCGCAGCGATGCGCGTGACCGACAATGCATATTATCGCGCGGTGCTATTAACGGTGCTGTCGTTTTCGGCTGCATTGTTGTTGCTCGCCGCACTCTGGGGGCCACGCGCGGGCTTTGGCGGTTTGCGTACCTATTTTTCGCGCTACCTGATGAGCGTCGGTATGCCGTTTGAATTATGGATGCGGCGCATCGCAGCACTTTCGGAGGCCGATATGACCTCGGCCAGATTTCTGCAAACCGCGATGGACGAGGTCGCCACGATGCCGTGGATACTCGGCTGCGAATGGACTGCGCCCGATGGCGATGGAAAATTCGGCGTGGCAACCAGTCACTCCGCGCAGTTTCGTTATCACGCGCTCGGCGTGACCTTTCATACCGAGAGTCGCCTGTCACCCGCGCTGCTGCTGCATCTGCGGCTGCTCGCGCAAGTCGTCGGCGAATTCTATGAGGGTAAGCGTCGCGAACAGATGATCAAGCAGAACGTCTACATGCAAGCCGTGCATGAGACCGGCGCCAAGCTCACGCACGACATCAAAAATCTCTTGCAGTCGCTATTTGCGCTCACATCAAAGAGCATCACGCGCCAGAACGGCGACGCACCGCCGGGCGAACGTCGCGCCATCACGCCGTACGAAACCATGCTGGATCGGCAGTTGCCACAACTCACCAAACGCCTGCAAACCACGCTCGACAAATTGCAAAACCCCGCGCTCACTGGCAATGGCGTGATGATGTCCGCTGATGATTGGTGGAGAGATGCATTGGCGCGCCATGCCGAGGATGGCGTGACGTTTACGGCGCGTGGCAACACAGCCAAAGAAATTCCCATCCAGCTATTCGACACGGTGCTGGAAAATTGCCTCGAAAATATCCGCAAGAAACGGCAGCGCGAGCCGGATATTCGTGTGTCGATAGATATGCTTATAGACGAAGTGGCGACGCTGGTCATCAGCGACACGGGCAGCGCTATCCCAGTTTCTGCGGTGGAAAGTTTATTCCGCGCACCGATCGCGAATTCGCGTGGTGGCGGGCTGGGGATTGGTCTGTATCAGGCGTTCAAGCAGGCTGAGCAAGCGGGCTATGTGCTGGCGTTGACGAAGAATGTAGCGGGTGAGGTGCGGTTTGAGTTGCGCGAGGTCTTGGAAGCATAAATCGGCATAGAACGCCTATTGATGCGGGGCTTGGCGCAGAAGTGCTCCGGAAGGCGTGCCGGTTCTGGTGTTTGACTCAGCGAAATATACGAATTTCAGGGTAACTTGCCCGCTTTCACCATGCGGTCAAACAGCGTGTTTAACGAAAGCCACGTCACGATGTCATCATACGTTTCGGTGCGGATGCCGCTTGAAAATACCTTGTCGCCATTCTGGTTGCTGATTTCATCGAACGAAACCGCAGCGTTGTTTTTGCCCAGTGAAAAAAGCACAGCGGGTGCTTTATCCGCAAGCGTGGTCACCGATGCGCCGCACGCGGTAGATGGTGACGCAGCAGTCAGCCCTGTACTGCATACGAATAAATGATTGGCAGCCGCTGTTGACCCCATGGTTGCCGTCTTGATACCATCCGGCGCAGTCAAAACGTAAAAATCACTAGGGTTTTGATAATCACTGACGCCGTACCCAATACGACGAAGCGTCGATCCATCCGCCCATGCATCTTGCGCGTACCCAGTCGCGTCGACCGGCGAAATGCCAAGTGTTACAGCCGGTAGAACGCCGATGAAAGTGGCGCATCTCCCCTTAATTGGCGCAACCGTTATGGGCGCGCCACAAGCGCCGGTTGGGTTGGTGCAAAATTTCTCTTGCCCGGTGCTGCCATTTATCGCGGGGCACGGCAGCCTGCCATTTGCCGCCGCAAATCCGTACAGCGCGTCTCGCGCCGTATCCAGCAGTCTTTGCG
>JANMPY010000452.1:0-3819 GCA_031370095.1 Betaproteobacteria bacterium | reverse complement strand
GCGGGGCGCATTTACGCGTCGAGCACCAATGCGTTCATCAATACCGGCGACGGTCTCGGCATGGCCGCACGCGGGGGGATTCCGCTGGAAGACATGGAGTTCTGGCAGTTCCACCCGACCGGTGTGGCGGGTGCAGGCGTGCTCATCACCGAGGGCGTGCGCGGTGAGGGCGGCATTTTGCTGAACAAAGATGGCGAACGATTCATGGAACGCTATGCGCCGACCATGAAAGACCTGGCCTCCCGCGACGTGGTGTCGCGCGCGATGGCCACCGAGATCAAGGATGGTCGCGGTGCCGGGCCGAACAACGACTACATTCTGCTGAAGCTCGATCATCTGGGACCTGAGGTCATCAACAAACGCCTGCCGGGTATTCGTGAGATCGCGATGAAATTCGCCAACGTCGATTGCACCAAAGAGCCGATTCCCGTCGTGCCGACCTGTCATTACCAGATGGGCGGTATACCGACCAATTACAAAGGCGAAGTGGTTGTTCCAAAAAATGGCGATGTGAACTCAGTCGTGCACGGTTTTTACGCAGCGGGTGAGTGCGGCTGTGCATCGATTCACGGTGCCAACCGTCTCGGCACCAATTCACTCACCGATTTGCTGGTGATGGGTAAATCGTCGGGCGATTCGATGATCAAATTCATCAAAGAAAATAATACCCATCTGGAGCTGCCGAAAGACGCGGGCGAGTTTTCCGCCGCGCGGCTGGCACGATTGGATGCGCAGAAAAACGGTGAAAGCGTGCATGAAGTCGGCGACGCGATGCGACAGACCATGCAGGCGCATTGTGGCGTGTTCCGTTTCCCGGACATGCTGGAGAAAGGCGTTGCCGCGATCAAACAAGTCGCCGCGCGCGCGCAGAAACTCGAAATCAAGGACAAGTCGAAAGTATTTAACACTGCGCGGATAGAGGCGCTGGAGCTCGAAAATTTGATCGAAGTTGCCGTCGCCACCATGATCTCGGCCGACGCGAGGAAAGAAACCCGCGGCGCGCATGATCGTGCGGATTGCCATGATCGTCCGGGATTTGTGAATGGCCGCGATGATGCGAACTGGTTGAAGCACACGCTCTGGTACAAGACAGATAACAAGCTCGACTATAAGCCGGTGAATCTGCAACCACTTACTGTGGAATCGATTGCGCCCAAAGCGCGAACGTATTGAATGTGCGGAAATTGCTATCTTGCCCCGTGCTGTTTTGAATAGGCCGAAAAAATGAAATTCATCATTGAGCGCTACGATCCCGACCACGACCAAAAACCGTATTTCAAGGAATACGACATCGAGCTGCAACCATCCGACCGCATGCTGCTCGATGCGTTGATCCGCATCAAGTCAATCGACGATACGCTGGCGCTGCGCCGCTCGTGCCGCGAAGGCGTTTGCGGCTCGGACGCGATGAACATCAACGGCAAGAACGGACTCGCCTGCATCACCAAGATGTCGGACTTGACCGAGCCGATCAAGCTGCGGCCACTGCCAGGGCTGCCGATCATCCGCGATCTGATCGTCGACATGACGCAGTTTTTCAAGCAATACAATTCGATCAAACCATTCGTCATTAACCACGATCCGCCGCCGCAGACAGAACGTCTGCAATCGCCCGAACAGCGTCTCGAGCTCGATGGTCTCTACGAATGCATTCTGTGCGCGTGCTGTTCCACGGCCTGTCCGTCTTTTTGGTGGAACCCGGATAAATTTGTAGGTCCTGCCGGCTTACTGGCGGCGTATCGTTTCATCGCTGACTCGCGCGATCAAGCTGTTAACGAGCGTCTCGATAATCTCGAAGATCCGTATCGCCTGTTCCGCTGCCACACCATCATGAATTGTGTCGACGTATGTCCGAAGGGGCTCAATCCTTCGCTGGCGATTGGCAAGATCAAAGAAATGTTGGTGAGGCGTGGGGTTTAGTACGATTTTGCATCGAAGCGAGTGCAGTGTTGCATTCTGTTTGCTACTTAATCGTAAAAGCCGCACTGTTCGGTGATTACACCTCCTTCCCCCGTGGCCGGGAGAAGAGGTGAATAAGTGATCATGAAAATAAGTCGCGTCGATCATGCAGCTCTACACCAGTTGAAATTTGTACACATCAAAGAAACACGAGTCCGCAAAAAAAACACTTCCCTCTTTGAAAAAGGGGGATCGAGGGGGATTGAAAATGGTGTTCGATAGGCAACGCCACACAATCCCACAACTCCTCTTTTGCAAATGGGGAAATGGCGAATGTGTTGAAATAATCCAATGAATGAAGTCACCACCGACCGCAAACACGACCGCATCCGCTGGCACGCGCGCCGTGGCCTGCTCGAAAACGACTTAATCCTCAGCCGTTTTCTCGATGCGCAATTGGCGCAGCTCGACGCAACCGAATTAACCTTGCTGGAAGAATTACTGCGCTGGAGCGATAACGATTTACTGGATGTGTTGATGGATCGAAAGCAATGTGATGACGCGCGCTTCACCGCGTTGGTTAAGCGAATCAAAGCTGCACAATAAGCTGCACAACGACCACAATTTCGGGAGCTTAAAAATGAATCCAAAAGGCAACGCAACACTCACTTTCGCTGATGGCAAATCGGTGCAGTTGCCGATGTTCGGCGGCACTGTCGGACCTGACGTCATCGACATCCGAAAGCTCTACGCGCAGACCGGCATGTTCACCTACGACCCCGGCTTCATGTCGACCTCGGCATGTAATTCGGCCATCACCTACATTGACGGCGACAAGGGCGAGCTGCTGTATCGCGGCTACCCGATCGAGCAGCTTGCGACGCAATGCGATTTTCTGGATACCTGCCATTTGTTGCTCTACGGCGATTTGCCGAATCCTGAACAGAAAAAGGATTTCGTTTCCCGCGTGACCAACCACACCATGGTTCACGAGCAGATGCAGTTTTTCCTGCGCGGCTTCCGGCGCGACGCGCACCCGATGGCGGTGATGACGGGGCTGGTCGGCGCGTTATCCGCGTTCTATCCTGACTCGATCAACCTGCACGACGCCAGGCAACGCGATATTTCCGCGATCCGCCTGATCGCTAAAATCCCCACGCTGGTCGCGATGGCTTACAAATACACCATCGGTCAGCCGATCAACTATCCGCGCAACGATCTCGGCTACGCCGCAAACTTCATGCGCATGATGTTCGCCGTGCCGGCAGCAGACTACAAGGTCAACGAAGTGCTGGTGCGCGCGCTGGATCGCATTTTTATTTTGCACGCCGACCACGAGCAGAACGCATCCACCTCGACCGTGCGTCTGTGCGCCTCATCCGGCACCAATCCCTTCGCCGCCATTGCCGCCGGTGTCGCGTGCCTGTGGGGCCCCGCGCACGGCGGTGCCAACGAAGCCGCGCTCAACATGCTTTACGACATTCAGCGCGACGGCGGCGTGGCCAAGATCGGCGAATTCATCACCAAGGTCAAAGACAAAGACTCCAATGTTCGTCTGATGGGCTTCGGTCACCGCGTCTATAAAAACCACGACCCGCGCGCCACACTGATGCGCGAAACCTGCCATGAAGTGTTGAATGAACTCGGCCTGCACGACGATCCGACCTTCAAGCTGGCGATGGCATTGGAAAAAATCGCGCTGGAAGACGAATATTTCGTGAGCCGCAAGCTGTATCCGAACGTCGATTTCTATTCCGGCATCGTGCAAAAAGCCATCGGCATTCCGGTGCCGCTGTTTACTGCCATTTTTGCGCTGGCACGCACCGTCGGCTGGATTGCACAACTCAATGAAATGATCGCCGATCCCGAGAACAAGATCGGTCGTCCGCGACAGTTATATGTGGGTTCGCTGCGGCGGGA
>JANMPY010000449.1:0-3442 GCA_031370095.1 Betaproteobacteria bacterium | reverse complement strand
GCATCGAGCACCACGATGTGGCTTTGACCAATGCCTTTCGCGGCGATCTCGTCGCGCACCCGCTTGTCCATTGCGGCGCGCACGGTTTCGTACAAATCCGCTTGCGCTGTTCCAAACTCAATCGCGCGCGTGACCAGTGTTTTGGCGGGTAATTCGGACGCGACAAAATCCTTCGTTCTCCTTAATAAAAACGGGTGGATTCTGCGCGCGAGAAATTGCTGTCGCGCAAGATCGCCCTCTTTCTCAATCGGCTTACGATAATCGCGTTGAAATGCTTTTTCCTCGCCAAGTAAACCCGGCAACAAAAATCGAAACAGCGACCACAGCTCGCCCAGGTGATTCTCCATCGGTGTCCCGGTCAGGCACAGCCGGTGGCGCGCTTGCAGGCGGCAGGCAATCTGCGCGGCCCTGGTTTTGGGATTTTTAATGTTCTGTGCTTCGTCGAGAATCACCATGTGCCATTGCTGCGCCATCAGTTTTTCTTCGTCGCGCGCGAGCAGGGCGTAGGTCGTCAGCACGACATCGTATTGGCTAAATGTTTCGCCGCGCTCGTGACGCGTCGAGCCGTGCGAAATCAGCACCGATAGATCCGGCGCAAACCGCGCCGCCTCAGCAGCCCAAGTCGACATCATGCTGGTCGGGGCAATCACCAAGGCGGGGCGATCCAGTCGCAGGCAAGTTTTTTCAACCGTCAAATGCGCAAGCGCCTGCACCGTTTTCCCCAGGCCCATGTCGTCGGCGAGGATGCCGGACAATTCGTACTCACGCAAAAACTGCAGCCACGCGAGGCCTTCCTGCTGGTATGGTCGCAGGCTTGCGTGAAAATTTGTCGGCACCGCCACCGGCACGATGCCCTCGAATCGCGCCAGTCGCGCGCCGAGTTGCCGCATCCGTTCACCACCGAGCCAGCGCAAATCGAGTGCGCTGTCGAGCTCGGCGAGCCTGGCTGCATCGAGCGGCGACAAGCGCACGCGGCCATTCGACGGCTCGCGCAAATACAGCTCGTACAGCGTCGCCAGCAGCGGCTTCAGGCGCGCCAGTGGTAGCGCTGCGCGCCTGCCATCACCGAGCGGCACAATGATCTTCGCGTCGTCGTCTTTTGTGTCGAGCGCAGTGGGATTCCATTCGACCGGCGACGTTTGTATCAAGCGCACCAGAATCGGAATCAAGCTCACCCGCGCGCCATCGACCTCAATGCCGATTTCGAGATCGAACCACTGGTTCGACGATTCATCGACATCTGCGTACCACTCGCTGATCGGTGTGAGATCGAAACGGAAATCGGTGGCAATGTCAATTTTCCAGCCATCGTTGCGCAATTGCGGAACGACTGTTTCAAGGAACGTCGTCCAGTTGTCGTAAGCACGTTCATCGTTGCTTGCGTCGGGAAAAACCAGCGTGCCTTGCATCTCGCGGCTCATGCCGCGCGACAACGCTTTCTCGGTCGATGCCAGCCCGCTGGTGGTGAGCCGCGCCCGCGACGCGCGCTCGAACGTGGTGTCGCGCACCACGCGAACGAGGTGATTGTCCTCAACGCGGGTGATTTCGGCGGGGTTCTTGCCGGCCACGCGCACACCGAGATATTCGAAGCTTAACGCCGCCGTTTCGAGTAAGGTGACGACGCTTTTCCAGGTGCGGTTGTCGTAGTGGCTGTGGTGATGCGATTTGAGCGAGAGGATTGGCTGCGGGCGATAGTGCGGCAGCAGCTTTTCTTCAAGCAGTACCGGCGGCGGAATGCTCTGATGGAGATTGCGGGTTTGCATTTCTTCCGACACCCGCGCCATCCATTTGGCTGGCAACGCCGGTGCCGCAGCCACCGCCGTCGCGATCGCGGGGGAGAGCGACGATTCAACGATACCGCATTCGCCGGTGGCCGCGTCGACGTAAATCGGCGGGCTGCTGGCAATCGCGACGGCAGACGGCGTGATGGACAGCGTGGGCTGCCGGTCGCCGTTGGCAAGCGTAAGCCAATCAATGGTGCCAGCTCTGGGCGCGCCCCAATGCAACGGCGCCCGATTCAAATCCAGCCAAAATCCACGGCCGGTATCGATGACGGCGCGGACTAATTCTGCGCTGACGCCAATGAGCGGAAATTGAAAGCTGTAGCCGCGCCCGGTCATCGCCGAAAGCTGACGGAGAATGTGCGCGTCGTTTTGCAACATGTAGCGCGGCGGATTGAAATAAGAGTGGGTGTTGTTGTAGCTGCCCGCGCCCGAATATTCGCCCGATTTTTTTACCCGCGCCTTCATGATTTTCAGCATGCCGCCCAAATCCATGTCGAGCTGCGTAGGCTCAAACACATAGAGGATGCGTTGGGTGACATCGTCGGGATAAGTCTCGCTGCTGTCTGACTGCGCGGCAGCGATTTTGGCGAGCCACGATTCGATTGAGTGTGGCAACGGCATTGAAGCCAGCGCGCCTCGTGTCGGGCGCGTTGGCTCTGGCGAATGGGTTGCGCGGCGAACGCTATCGGCGATGGTGTCGGCGGCATTATTCACGCCGGGAAACTCGGCGGCATTCTGCGTCGCCGCCAACATCGCCGCGAAAACGTGTTTGCAATTGTGCGCCACCGGGCAATCACAAAAGCCGGCAATTTTTGCACGCGCAAAATTGATGCGAATCTCTTGCTCGTATTCGCCAGCCGAGCCTTCAACGCTTGCGTGCAGTGTGGCGCTGTCCTGCTCGCCGACATCGCGATCAGCCCACGCTGCCTTGAGCACACGTCCCTGCTGAAAATAGGCGCGACCGCGCTGGCGCGTGGCGGCGTCGAAATTGCTGGCGAACAGTTCGTTCCAATTCGGCATGGACAGAGAAAAAATTTGGCAAAGCTTTTATTATTCGGCGGTAGGTGGAATCGCGCAAGGGTTTCGCGAATATAAATGGTTGAAACGATAAACTCTATAACTGGCGCGGCTTACAGCGGTATTTCACGCCAGAAGCCTCACCAGTGCTAGAGTTTAGATCCATGAATATATCGATTCAAAGCCAGTTGTCTTCATTCATATCGCCGCACACGTGGCGCAAACGCGCGTCTTGGCATAGAATCAAAGGACTTTCACTGGGTGTGTAACCGCGCATTGAAAGGTGGGGCGAAGGCGTAGCTAGACGACATCGCGGGAAATCGGCAAGTGGCATTACGCACTTGCGCTTTTGGAGATTAAACCGATGAACGACCGCGTAACGATAGCCATCCCCTTAGCCGAAGTGCGCAGCAAGATGAAGGCGCGCAATACCCCCAAGGGCCGACAAGTCGATTTACAGGCGCGTGCCGACATGGCCGCCTTGCTATCCGGCCGCGAAATCCGCCGCGATCTGCTGATCGAGTATCTGCATCTCATCCAGGATAAATACGGTTGTCTCTCCGCCGCGCACATGGCCGCGCTCGCGGAGCTGATGAAAATCGCCCAAGCGGAAGTCTATGAAGTCGCGACTTTTTATCATC
>JANMPY010000434.1:0-3000 GCA_031370095.1 Betaproteobacteria bacterium | reverse complement strand
ACTGTGACATTTATTGTGTTGGTGTGGCCACCAAGGCGGTCGTTTTGCTCAAACAACGTTACCGCATGCGCGTCGTTTGTGTGGTGCGCGAGCAGCCAAGCATAGGAGAGGCTGGCGATTCCTGCATCGATGACGGCGATTTTCATCCGACAGTCCGCTCCGAGACTCCAATATCCAGCGCATCTCGTCGCCCGCAGTTATTTGTTGCCGTTAGCACTTGGATTTCGTCCGCATTGGTGGCACAATTCTGAAATAAGTCTTTTCGGTCAATTTATGACCGCGTAGTCACCAATTGAACCAATAAGTCCTGTCAAAGTCAATCTTATATGCTTTCCCTAAAACTTCCCTTTAAAAAACAACAATTTGACGCACGCGAAGAAGCTATCCTCGACGCTGTAAACAAGTTATTGTCCGAAAAAGGCTTCGACCTGATGACCATGGACGACGTGGCTGAAGCGGTCGGCGTCGCCAAGGGCAGCCTCTACAAACATTTTGCCTCCAAGGAAAAATTGGCTGCGGCCGTGATGACCCGCCTGTTGAATCAGACCATCGACGTGCTCGACGGTATGCCCGTCGATTGGCGCGCGGGGCGGCGGCTCGAGGAGATTTTGCGCTGGTCGTTGCAGCACCGCTTGCGTGGCGGTGTGCCGCACCTGCCCTCGACGCGCGGCGCGTTGCAACGGGCGCTGATGTTTAATCTGGAGTATCTGGCATTGGCCTTCAAAGTGAACAAACGGTTTTACGCCTTGGTCGAGGAGGCGAAACGAGATGGTGACATCCATCGCGACGTAGCCGATGATGTGATCGTCTACACTTTGTACGCGCGCTCCTGCGACCCGACGGTAGAATATTTACGCCGCGACGGCAAGCTTAGCGATGCGCAAATTGTCGAGGCGATGGTTGAGGCCACGTTTCATGGCCTGGCCGGTCGCGGTACAAAAAATTAAATGTCGCAGGGTGCGCAACAGTACTGACTTGTTTCCATGCTTCAATACAGATTGGTTTTAGAACGGTAGCATCCAATAGTTGGCAAAAGTCGTAAGATAAGATTCATTAGACGGGTGTTTGATGTGTATTTACCAACGCAGGTACTTTAATGAAAACCAAGCCCTCCAGCCAGCCCATGCTCTATCCCGATTTATTTCGCGACCTTGAAAAGTCCCGCTGGAATATGGCGAGTGATATTCCGTGGGAATCATTTGATGCGACGCGCCTGACGGACGAGCAGGCCACCACGATCAAAATGAATGCGATCACCGAATGGTCTGCGCTGCCGGCCACCGAGATGTTTCTGCGCGACAATCAGGACGACAGCGATTTTTCGGCGTTCATGTCGATCTGGTTTTACGAAGAACAGAAACACTCGCTGGTGTTGATGGATTATTTGAAGCGCTTCCGTCCCGACATGGTGCCGACCGAGGCCGAATTGCATGCGGTGCGATTCCCGTTCGATCCTGCGCCCGCACTGGAAACATTGATGCTACATTTCTGCGGTGAAATTCGTTTGACGCAATGGTATCGCCGCGCATCTGAATGGCATACGGAGCCGGTGATCAAAAAAATTTACGACACCATTTCTAAGGACGAAGCGCGGCATGCAGGCGCGTATTTTCGCTACATGAAACGCGCGATTGGAAAAATGGGGGGCGAGGCAAAGCTGGCATTCGCCAAAATCGGCGTGCTGATGGCCAGCTCGGGCAAGAGCGGCAAGCCGCTGCACCCGACCAATCTTCATGTGAATAAAAATTTATTCCCGAACGATACTGTGCAGTCGCGCCTGCCCGACCCGGAGTGGCTGGAGCGCTGGCTGGATACACAAATCCACTTCGACAAAGTGTGGGAAAGCCGCGTCGTCAATGGCATTCTGAAACAACTGTCGGCGTTGTTTGATCGCACCTTTGAGACCTCGACCGACCTGAATCGCTTCCGCAAGGAATTGATCGCGAGCCTCGCCGCATCCGCGCCCTCGCCACAGCCCGCGTAAACGACAGGCCCCAAAGTCGCATGGCGTAAAATAATGCCATGCGACCCACATTTGAAAACAAATTCTGCGCGCCCGGTGAATTAACGGTTCGCAGCACCTTGCTTGATCGACAACGCGTCTTTACCAACGGCGTATTCGATGTGCTGCATCGGGGTCACGTCACCTATCTGGCCCAAGCGCGCGCCCTGGGGGCGTCGCTGATCGTGGCATTGAATTCCGACGCCTCCGTTAAGCGACTCGGCAAAGGCGAAGATCGTCCGATCAATACGCTCGAAGACCGTATGGCCGTCGTCGCCTCGCTGGCCTGCGTGTCGCTGGTGACCTGGTTTGAAGAAGACACACCGTTGCAACGCATTCTCGAAGCGCGCCCCGATGTGCTCGTCAAAGGTGGCGATTGGTCCATCGATAAAATTGTCGGCGGCGCGGAAGTGAAAAGCTGGGGCGGCAGCGTGCATGCAATTGCGTTTCAGTTTGAGCGGTCCACGTCTGCGATGCTCGCGAAAATTCGCAGTTCCAAATGACTGATGCCGCGTTCACAGAGCGCGTTCGCGCTATCGTTGGGAGCAGCGGGGTCATCACCGACACGTCCGACATCGCCCCCTATGTCCGCGACTGGCGCGGCAACTACATCGGCAAAACATCATTAGTTGTTCGCCCCGCCAACACGAATGAGGTCGCCGCCGTCGTCGAACTCTGCGCCGAAACGCAGACCCCCATCGTCCCGCAGGGCGGCAACACCGGCATGGTTGGTGGCGGCGTCCCCGATACCTCCGGCAATGCCATCGTGTTATCACTCACACGCATGAACAAAATTCGCAGCATCGATCTTGCCAACAATGCGATGACCGTCGAGGCCGGCTGTATCCTCGCTGCGGTGCAGGAAGCTGCACTCAACAACGACCGCTATTTTCCACTCTCGCTCGCGGCAGAAGGAAGCTGCACCATCGGCGGCAATCTCTCCACCAATGCCGGCGGCACCGCCGTGTTGCGATATGGCAATGCGCGCGATTTGGTGC
>JANMPY010000401.1:0-9861 GCA_031370095.1 Betaproteobacteria bacterium | reverse complement strand
CCCAGCAAGCGCCGATAAAGCGCCGCGTATTGCGCACCCGTCGCAGCCGCAGTATGCGGTAGCACCTTCGCACGCGCACGCGCGCCCATCGCCGGATCGGCAAGTGCTGCCGCAATGGATCGCGCAATCGCAGCCGTATCGAGCGCATCCTCAACGAAGCTGTCCACGCCGTGCCCGATCCAGTCGGCGGCACCCGATTGGCGGCTGGCAACGACCGGCAAACCGCACGCCATCGCCTCACCGAATACCAGGCCGAACGGCTCATAAAGCGTCGGCATCACAAATACATCGCTCGCCGCATAGTAAGGCCTGACATCGCTGATGCCGCCGGTGAAGGTGACGCGATCCATCAAGCCCAACGAATACGCAAACGCCTGATATTTCGCCATGTGCTTGTCACGGCCCACCACAATTGCATGCAGCCCTGCCACTGTCGCGACTGAAGTGAGAAATCCGGTCACCCCTTTTCGCTCAAATCCCGAGCCAACAAAGATCGCGACCGGTGCGTCCGATGGAATGTGTAGCTGCGCGCGTTTCACCTGCCGGTACACGTCGCGCAAACGTGGATGGAAAAATTCAGTATCGACGCTGCCGTAAATCACATGCAGCTTGTCGGGTGCGATGTCATAGTGCCGCAGCACATCGAGCTTCACCATCTCAGAGATGCAAATCACGGCGCGCAGCTTCGATGAATGGTACATCGCTCTCTCTGCCTCAAGCAGGTAGCGGTGATGCGGATTGATGCGCACGCCGAATTTTTTGAGCGGGCTTTGCACGCGTCGGCGCTGCGCCAACCACTCGGCATGCACGCCGTCGACAGCGTGAAAAACATCGCAACAGGCGAGGCGCTCATAGGATTGCACCAAGTCAAACTTTTCTGTTTGCAGCAATGCACACACGGCGCGCGCAAAGCCGCGCGCCCGCCCGGCAGTCGTTAAGTAATGTGGATCGACGATTTTGTGGGCAATCGCGGCGTTTGCACTTTGCGGCCATGCGCGCGTGATGATGGTTGGCGAAATCCCTTCAGTAACCATCGCCTCGGCCGCACTGTTCAGAAACCGCTCGGCGCCGCCAAAGGGGTCATACCGGGCGCGGATCAGGGCCAGCTTCATGCGCGTACAACCATTTTTATTTGTGCGGAAGTCATCTGCTGAAGATAGCAGATTTATCATCGCGCGAGAGGTCAGGGGGTGATTTATTGCAAACGCTGATACCAGCATAATTAATTAAAACACCAGCATGGGAGCGGCTCACAGGCATAAAATGCCCGGCAAGCCTCGCCATATGGCGATCTACGTGAATAGTACTAGTCGTTTCCATACGCCTTAGTCTGCAGGCCCAATTCCAGCAATCACATCGCCGCAGCTAAATTTTCTCGTGCGGACGCTACAATCCGCCTGTCACTTCGCCACGCCACTTAACCGAGCCGCATGCATTCACCCACCGTCAGCGTCATCATTCGCACCACCCATCGCCCGACGCTGACGGCGGCGATCACGTCTGTCGAGCGGCAGACGCATCAAGGCCTTGAGCTGGTCTTGATCGATGCGGTGGGCGGCGGATTTCCTGCGCCGATAAAAGTCGCAAATGACATCACACTCGTCACGCACACCTTAGGCAAACCACTCGGCTACGGCGAGGCCGCGAATGCGGGACTTGATGTTGCACGTGGCGAGTACATTGTGTTTCTCGATGACGATGATTATTTTGACCGCGAACATATCGCCTGCCGACTCGACGCGATCAGTCACGCTGAAACGGCTGGCGGCGAAAGGCCGCTGTTAGCCTATGGCCCGACCCGGCACGTCGACAAGCGCGGCGCTGAACAAGGTGTGATGGCCGAGGAATACAGCCCCATCAGGTTGCATCACCACAACTACATTCAGATCGGCGCAGCACTTTTTTCACGGCAGCTCATCGACAAGGGCTGTCGTTTCGACGCGCCGCTTGGCGGCTTGGTTGATTGGGATTTTTGGCTGCAGGCGTCTGACCACACGGCGTTTGCGTACACGCCCAAGGTGACCAACAATTGGTGCGCGGACGGCGGTGGCTCGGGCGCTGGCGTCAACCAGAATTTCGACGCAGCCAAGTTTCATCATTTGCACAAAGTCTTGACGGCCAAATGGCAGGTGCGCTTCGAACAGCTGCGGGCGACATTCGAGCGGCATTCCAGTTTGGCGTTCGACGCGTTGCAGCGTGGCCATCTGACGGCGGCAGAGGTCAGCTATCGCGAGGCAATGCAGCTGGACGCCGCCGACGCATCGGTGCTCGGCAACATGGCGTTCATCCGCATGCAGCAAGGCGATGCTCCCGCCGCAATGCATTTTTTACAGCGTGCGATACACCACAATCCCCAAGCCACGGATGCGCGCATCAATCTCGCCATGCTGCACGCACAAACGGGTAACGTTACCGAATCGTTGATTGTGCTCGACGCGTTGTTTGCCGTGGATCCGCATAACGAACGTGCGCGCGCATTGCATGCCAAGCTGACCGCAACGACCAATGATTCTCGCGTTATATAAGCAATGAAGCCGCTCAATATCCTGCACACCGAATCTTCCCTCGGCTGGGGCGGTCAGGAAATTCGCATCCTGACCGAAGCGCGCGGTATGCTGGATCGCGGTCATCGCGTCACTTTGCTCACACCTGCCTCGGCCGAAATATTGCCCGCCGCAAAAAAGTTACACATTCCGGTTGAAGCAATTGATATCGCGACCAAGCGCATCAAACCATTGCTGGCGCTGCGCCAATGGCTGAAACAACACGGTCGCGAATACGACATCATCAACAGCCACAGCTCGACCGATAGCTGGCTGTCGGCAGTCGCCTGCGCGACCTTGCATGGCATGCCCGCGCTGGTGCGTACACGCCACGTTTCGACGCCGATCAACAATCATTTTTCCACCCGCTGGCTTTATGAAAAAGCCACTGCGCACATCGTCACCACGGGTGAAGCGTTGCGCGAACAATTACATCGCGACAACGGCTACGCGCTCGCGCACATGACCTCGGTGCGCACCGGCATTGCGCTTGACTACTATCGACCGCTGGACAAGCTAGTCGCGCGCGCCAAACTCGGTCTGGAAAATCGCCCGATCATCGGCATCGTCGCGACCCTGCGCGATTGGAAGGGCCATGAGGATTTGCTCGACGCGATGGTGTTGCTGCGCGCACAAGTCGCCACGTTTCCAGATTGGCGGCTGGTGATTGTGGGCGGCGGGCCTGAGTACGAGCGACTGGAAAATAAAATCAAGGCGAGACAACTCGACAGCGTCGTCAAGCTCGTCGGCAATCAGGACAACGTGCCGGAATGGCTTTCCGCGTTTGATATTTTTACGCTGCCCTCCTACGGTAACGAAGGCGTACCGCAAGGGATCATGCAGGCGATGGCCTGCGGCTTGCCGGTCGTGTGTACGTCGGTGGGCGCGATCAGCGAAGCGGTGCAGGATGGGCGCACCGGGATCATGGTGGCCAAGAGAAATCCGCAGTCACTTGCCAATGGACTGGCGCGGTTGATGAATGACCAATTGCTGTGCAGCGAAATGGGCCGCGAAGGTCACGCATTTGCGCGCGAACATTTTGGCGTTGACGTGATGCTGGACAAAATGGAAGCGATATTTCGACGGCACGTGCGAAGATGAACGCGATCACTGAGCAGCAGCGACAAAACGCAAAGCGCGTGTTGATCATCAACGTCACGCGCATCGGCGACACACTGCTCGCCACCCCTGCGATTCGCGCCATCGCGAAATTTTTTCCGAACGCGAGGCTTACCGTGCTCGGGCATCCAAAGCGCGTTGAGGTGCTGGAAAACATTCCCTACATTCACCGCGTCGGCGGCATCGACAAGCGCGGCGCGTTATTGCGCGGCTGGCGCGATGCCTTATTTGGCGCGGAATACGATTTCGCTTTCGTCTGGCGCAATGACGAAGCGTTGGTGCGCTATGCCTTGCGCAAGGCGCGGCACGTGATCGCGCATCGCCAAAAGGATGATCGCATCAACGCAAAACTTTTCGCAGCCGTCGAGCGCATCGCGGACAACCAAATTCATGCAGTTTCGTGGACGCTATCGCTGCCACAAGCCGTCGGCATTCCCGCCGATGGTTACGGCTTGGATTACTGCGTAACTGATGTCGAGGCAAACGCCGCCCGGCAACGCTTGCACGCTGATTTTCCTGATGTGGCGGGGCCATTCATCGGCATGCAAGTGGCAAGCTTCGCCACCAAAAGCTATCGCGATTGGCCAATCGACAATTTCATCGCGGTAGCCAAACGCATCGTCATTGAAAATAATAATGCGCGCCTGCTTTTATATGGTGCCGCAAGTGATCGCGAACGCATCGCCAAATTGACCACCGCGCTCGGCGGCAAAGCAAAAAGCTACGCGGGTGAATCGAGCCTGCGTGAAACCGTGGCGATGATGAGTTGCACAAACCTCTATATCGGTGTGGATACCGGGCCCACGCATTTATTCGGCGCGCTAAAAAAGCCGATGGTGGTGATGTATCACCCGTCGCTGCCGAGCGCGCTCTACAAGCCGTTGGCAGCACCTGCGCTCTATGTGATCGATCATCCCGGTGTGGGGCCGAATGCAAGTAGCGATATGTCGATGGCAGACATCAGCGTGGAGTCGGTGTGGCAAGCGGTGCGTGCGGCGTTGCGCGGTGAGGTGTCTACGCTGCCAGGAAATCCGCCGGTTGGCGTGGGGTAGCTGTTAAATTCAAATTGCCGGGTTCGAAATGACAGCTCTATCTTTAGCGCAATGCATTACTGCATAATTCTGCCGGCTAAAAAATCAAGACATCGCCAGTAATTCATTCAACGCCGCCGTCACTCTTGCCACCGGCAATTGCGTCAAACACTCGCTCACCTTCGATCCGCCGCAGCCATCGTTGCCACAAGGGCGACAACTGTGGCGCGCTTCGGTGGATGCGACGATGCGATGAATTACGCCCCACGGTCCCCAGTGCGCCTCGCCCGACGGCCCGAACAGCGCCACCGTCGGCGTCTGCATTGCGGCTGCCATATGCATCGGTGCGGAATCGACCCCCACAAAAGCGCGGGCGTGCGCGGTGAGTGCGGCGAGTTCTTTCAACGACAGCGAGCCGGTCAAATCGACAACCGGGGCTTTCAGCAAACTTTTTATTTCCGCGATCATGTTGCGCTCGTCCGGTGTCGGCGCAGCGGTGAGCACGACCCGTTCACCGCTCGTGCCCAATTCAAGAATGAGTTGCGCGAAATTTTTAGCCGGCCAGGTTTTGAAAAACCAGCGCGAAGTTGGATGAATATGGATGAAGCGCTTGTGCTCGATACCGTGCAGTTCCATCAATGCCTGCACTTTTTTTTCCGCCGCTTCACCCGGAATCAGCACCAGTTTTTTTTCTGATTCATCCGGATAAATGCCGAGCCGCCGCAAGGCATCGAGATTGCTTTCCACCGTATGGCGAAAGGTTGCGCGCGGCGACGGAAAAGTGTGGGTGAAACTCTTTTTCCATAAATAAGAATTGCGTCCGTCGTTGATTCCCTGCGCACGTTGCGCGACAGAATAGCGCGGGCTCAACAGCCGTGTGAGCCAGGCACCGCGCGGATGTTCGGTGAGATGGATGACAAGATCGTAGTGCCTCGCGCGCAACGCGCGCAGCAGTTTCAATTCTGCCGCGCCTTGCCGGAACACGCCTTGGCGCTTCCACTCGCGGTCAATACAAAATACTTCGCTCAAAGCCGGATGTTCGCTTAACATTTCACGCGTGTCTGCATACACGAGCGCGTCGACATCGACGTGGGGCGCGTGATTTTTCAGCACCTGGATCACCGGTGAAGTGAGCAACACATCGCCGTGGTGACGCAGCTTCACCACCAGCGCGCGCCGAACTTGTGTCAAATCGATTGCGTCTGGAACCATGTGGGCAAGACTAGCAGAATTAGTGCGTCGTGAAACCGTTCGCGGTCAGCAAAATCAACAAAATGCTGCCGCCGCCGCACCAGTTTAAGGTTAACATTTCGCTCTTATTGCTCAATGCGGAGTCAGGTTCGATGAAACGATTAGCCGGATGTTGTGTGGCGTTTGCCCTGCTCCAATTGTGCGGCGTAGCCGCAATGGCGCAAGTGCCGTTGGGCTATTACCGACAACCTGCGGTATCGAATGACAGCGTCGTGTTCGTCGCTGAAGGTGACCTCTGGCGCGTCGGCATCGATGGCGGCACGGCTGTACGGCTCACCACCAATCTCGCCGCAGAATCGAACCCGGCCATTTCACCCGACGGCAAGTTGATCGCTTTTACCGCGCGCTACGAGGGGCCGGGCGAAGTGTATGTGATGCCGATCAGCGGCGGTGCGCCAACGCGCTTGACCTTCGACGGTGACAACGCGCAAGTGCAAGGCTTCACACCCGGTGGCAGCGTCCTGTATGCCACGCAGCGCTATTCGGATAAGCCCGATGTCAGGCTCTATACGGTCGACCCGCGCAGCCGTGAATCGAGTGCCTTCCCGCTGCATCAAGCGGCCGAAGGCTGCTTCCTTGATCGCAGATTGATTTTTGCCCGCCAGCAATTGGTCAGTGACAACGTCAAGCGCTATCAAGGTGGCTTAGCGCAAAAAATCTGGCGTTTCGATGTGGACAAAGAAGCGGTGCCGCTCACGGCCGATTATGCGGGCACCAGCCGCCAGCCAATGTGCGGTAATGGCCGCGTCTATTTCCTTTCGGATCGCGACGGGACGTTCAACATCTGGTCGATGAATATCGATGGCCGCGATGCGAAACAACATACGCGTTTTACCGAATTTGATATTCGCGGCGCTTCCATTTCGCCAGACGGTAAACGCATTGCCTACCAGCGCGGTGCGGATATTTATTTGCTCGACACCTCGAGCAATGCCGACGCAAAGCTCACCATCAGTCTGCAATCAGATTTCGAACACACCCGCACCCGCTGGGTAAAAAATCCCTGGGATTTTGTGAGCGCAATCACGCCTTCGCCGAATGGGGATCGCGTCGCGATTACCGCGCGCGGACAGATATTCACGGTGCCGGTCGGCAATGGTCGTCGGGTGGATGTCACGCGCGCTTCGGATTTCCGCGCACGTGATGGCGTGTTCGCGCACGATGGCAAATCGGTTTATGCGTTCGCCGACAAGAGCGCCGAGATGGAATTGTGGCGCTTCCCGGCCAATGGGGTCGGCGACGCAAGCCAGCTCACCAAGGGCGGCACGGTGTTGCGCCGTAAAGCATTCCCGTCGCCCGACGGCAAATGGATCGCGCATTTTGACAACGACAATAAACTTTACCTGCTCAATCTTGCCACCAGTGAAGACCGGCAAATGGATCGCAGCCCGACGGGTGAGTATCAGGAAGTCATCTGGTCGCCCGATAGCCGCTGGATCGCGTTCAATAAAAGCGCGGTGAATCTGTTTGAGACCCTGCACTTGATGGAAGTTTCTACGGGAAAGATTGCCCAGCTCACCAGCGACCGTTACGACGCCCGCGATGCAGCTTTCAGCCCGGATGGAAAATGGTTGTTCTTCCTTGGTAATCGCAATTTGAAAAGCGTGGTCACGAGCCCGTGGGGACAGCGCAGTCCGGAGCCGTTTTTTGATCGGCAAACAAAAATTTACGCGTTGGCACTCGATGCGCAAGCGCGTTGGCCGTTCCTGCCGAAAGACGAATTGCAAAAACCCGAACCGGAAAAAAAGGCGGAGCCAGCCAAGCCTGCGGCCACGAGCGACGTCAAAACGGATGCGAAGCCTGACAGCAAGACCGACGAAAAGAGCGACACCAAAGTTGCCGCCAAACCGGAACCGGTAAAAATTGCGCCGCTGAAACTGGACGGCCTGCGTGATCGTTTGTACGAAGTGCCGATGCCGGCAGGCAATTACAGCCAGCTTTCCACCGACGGCAAGCGACTTTATTTTGTGGTGACAGAAACTGCGGTCGAGCGAAAGCTTTCACTGCGCTCGCTTGCCATTGAAGCGCCGAATCCGCTGCCGCCGGTGATTGAGCTTTTTTTCGACGAAATCCGCAGCTACGCGATGACATCGGATCGCAAAAAAGTGCTCATCCGAAAAGCCAACGAGCTGTATGTATTTGAGGTCGGCAAATCGGCACCGCCGCTGCCCGAGTACGCAAAATTTGCGGTCAATCTGCGTGACTGGACGATACAGGTTGACCCGCGCGAGGAGTGGCAGCAAATGTTTGTCGATGCCTGGCGCATGCATCGTGATTTTTTCTACGACAAAAATATGCACGGTGCCGACTGGATAAAAGTGCGCGCGAAATATGCGCCGCTGATGGCACGCGTGACCGACCGCGCCGAGGTCAACGATGTGCTCGCGCAAATGTCGGCCGAGGCTGTAGCGCTGCATAGCCAGGTGGGCGCGACTGATTTACGCAAGGGTGAAGACACGGTCGATGTTGCGGGTCTGGGCGCGGATCTGGTGAAATCGGCACAGGGCTTTCGTGTCGCGCGGCTCTATGGCGGTGATCCGGAATTGCTGGAAGAGCGCAGCCCGCTGGCGCGGCCTGAGGCGAATGTCGCGGTCGGCGAAACCATTACCGCCGTGAACGGGCTCTCGACTTCGCAGGCAATGAGCATCGGCGAGTTGCTGCGTAACGTGAGCGGCAAACAAACGTTGTTGTCGGTGAGTGGCCCGGCCGGAAAATCACGCGACGTCATCGTCACGCCCATCACCGCACGCGCGGATCGCGATCTGCGCTATCTCACGTGGGAGCAGGAGCGTAAAAGTCGCGCCGAAAAAATCAGCGGCGACCGCATCGGTTATGTGCATTTGCAAGCGATGGGCCCTAACGACATCGCCCGCTGGGCGCGCGAGTTCTATCCGGTTTTCCAGCGCGAGGGATTGATCATCGATCTGCGCCACAATTTCGGCGGCAACATCGATTCATGGATCATCGAAAAATTGCAGCGGCGCGCCTGGCATTTCTGGCAATCACGCCGATCCGAATCGCTGAGCTGGAATCAGCAATTGGCTTTTCGCGGTCACGTCGTCGCCATCATCGATGCCAATACTTATTCCGACGGCGAAACGATGGCGCAAGGATTGAAGCGTCTCGGCATCGCGCCGCTCATTGGCATGACCACGGCCGGTGCGGGCATCTGGCTGTCGGATCAAAATCGATTGCGCGACAACGGCATCGCGCGCGCTGCCGAGGCTGGTGTATTCGTCGACAACGGCCCCGGTTCGAAAGGTGAACGCAACTGGATCACGGAGGGCGTCGGTGTCAAGCCGGATATGGAAGTCGACAATCTGCCGCACGCAACGTTTAAGGGCGGTGATGCGCAACTCGATGCGGCGATTGCTTATTTGATGGACAAGATGGGCAAGGAGCCGCTGGCAGCGCCGGTGATGCCGGCGTTTCCGAACAAGGTGAAACTCTAGCATTGGCGCGGCCTCCGGAGGTGTTGTGCAGGACTACAGCGCATGCATCTTTTGCGGGGAATGGAAAATTAACAGGATTGGAAACATCAATATGCTTCAATCAAATAGCAATCGGCAGACAAATCGCGTGTGCAAAGTATTGGCATTGGCGCTGGCACTGGCAGTGAACGCATCGATAAGCGTCGCCGCATCACCTCCGCCAAGCGCATCATCGAAAAATTTATCCCACCAACCAATATCTGGAGACATTGCGATGTCGCATCATGCCGCAGGATCATTTGACGTAAAAGTAATCCCACAGCCAGCCGAGGCCGCCGCCGCAGATGAATCAATCGGTCGCATGCTGCTCGACAAACGTTTTCACGGCGCACTCGACGCAAGCAGCAAGGGGCAGATGTTGGCAATGCGAACCGCAGTAGCCGGCTCAGCGGGCTACGTGGCGATGGAGTTGGTCGTCGGCAAACT